>NZ_JAEKIW010000006.1 GCF_016757965.1 Archaeoglobus neptunius
TGTCGGCTCTGGTTTTTATGCCCGCTACATCACTTCCCGCCTGAGGCTCGGTGTAGCAGGCTGCGCAGATTTTCTCTCCCTTGGCAAGTGGTGGGAGGTATTTCTTCTTCTGCTCCTCGTTGCCGAAAGCTAAAATCTGTTCTGAGCCGAAAGTAGTCGAGAGCATCTGTCCCAATCCGCCATCAACCCTCCAGAATTCTTCCACTACAAGGCATGAGTCCAGAACACCCATCCCCTGCCCGCCGTATTCTTCCGGGATCGACATTCCGATAAACCCGAGCTGGGCTGCCTTCTTCCAGAGCTCGAACGGGAACTTCTCCTCTCTGTCGCACTCCTCGGCATAGTTCGGAAACTCCTTCTCTGCAAACTCTCTCGCCGCCTCTTTTATCGCTTTCTGGTCCTCGCTCAGAATGAATTCCGATAGCATAAATCATGTGGTTAGTGGTGGGTATAAACCTTTCGAATTTTGTCAGAATTTCTGGTTGAACTTTATACATGATTTTCCGGTATTCGGTAAAAATTTCGTGTATTAAGAAATGCTTTTGATCTCTTCGTAGAGCTCATCCAGAGCTCGTACAAAATCAACCTCTCCCTTCTCAACCGCATCCATTCTGTTCTCAAGGTCTCTGGTTCTCTTTTCCGAAACAAACTGCGAGTACCTGTCCATGAGGTATGTGTAAACATCAACACCGAGTTTTGTCGGAATGACTCTGCCATATCTGTCCTTCACATAATTACGGGCAAAGAGTCTGTCAACTATCGTGGCGTAGGTGGATGGTCGGCCTATTCCTCTCTCCTTCATCATCTGAATTATTTCCGCCTGAGTTAGGGGATGTGCTTTTGGGACCCTCCTAATTTCAGCCCTGACGACGAATTCTCCTGTGGGTAAATCCTTCCTGACCCAAACCGACCTGTAGAGATCGTACGCTCTACCTCTGGCCTCCACAATCCTTTCTTCCTGCACACTCCTTCCGTCAAACTCTATAACGTACTCCTTTACCCTCACTGTGAAGGGCTTGGACTGTGAGGCCATAAATCTGCGAAAAATTAAGTCATACAGGGCGAAGTGCTCCCAACCAAGTCCTTCAGCAACTATAACACCTTCGTGGATAAGTCTGCGAAGGCCATCCTTGTCGAGGGGTCTTGTTGGTCTTATACATTCGTGTGCCCCCCCTTCTCCCCATCCTCTACCCGAAAATTCTTTTCCGAGATACTCTCTTGCTATCATCTGTCCAGCATCGCTAACCCTTGTTGAATCCGTCCTGTGGTAGGTGATAAGACCGTTCTCAAATAAATCCTGGGCAACCTGCATCGTTTGCTTCACAGAAAGCTTTAATATCCTGTTTGAATCGCTCAGCAGGGTCTCAGTTGTGTACGGTGGTAGTGGAATCCTCAGCTCCTCCCTTTCGCCTTTCAGTTTGATTTTCAATTCAAACTCTTCCCTATCATGCTCAAGAACCAGATCAAGGTCTCTGACAATGGCAATAGTCTTCTTCTCCTTTGAATCCCTGTATCTCTCTATTATCCATCCGAGGACTGGAGTCTGCGCTCTTCCGGCAGACAGGTTGCGATTGTTAAACCTGTTCCACAGCTTCTGACTCAGCACAAAACCTATCCACCTGTCCTCAACCCTCCTCACAATCTGAGCCCTCACGAGATCTTCGTTGATTTCCCTGAGTGAATCAAAAGCTTCGAGAACAGCTTTTCTTGTCACCTCATGAAACTCTGCTCTTTTCACCTCTCCACACCCTGAGAGCAAATTTTTCAGATCCCATGCAATTTTCTCACCCTCGGTATCGGGATCCGTGCCTATTATGATGAACCCGGCATCATGGGCAAGCTTCCTGATGGCGTTGATCCTATCCTTTGAATCGTCAATATCATCGCTGCTGCACTTCGGACAGCTTTTCCTCTCCTCGGTGAACTGGTATCCGCAATTCCGGCATCTTTTGATTGAGGCATAGATGGGTACGAATTTTCCATTCACAACCACTCCATGAAAACCCCTGTTCGTTATGAGGTCTGTGATGTGACCGATGCTCGCCGTGACCATGAGAACATACCTCTCCATTGGCACCTCATAAACAACCGCACCGTTCAGGATCTTAACACTCGGTCTGCCGAAAAAGCGGGAAATCTGTCTGGCCTTCGTGGGACTCTCCACAATGAAAAGAGCTGGTTTTACAAGATCAAACTCTTCTTTCCTCCTGTACCTCTCTCTGCTTTCGTCAACCTCTTTCACGAGAGCATCAAAATCGACTTCTTCAATTTTTTTGAATTCTATGTCATAGTACCTGGCCCTCTCAATGAAAGCTGACAGAAGCTCCGTGTCGTTTTCAAGAAGAAAGGACGCTCCCTTCGTCAGACCACCAGCAAAGAGTCTTGAGGTTCTACCGGAACCCTGAATGTACGTTCTGATATCCGGAAACAGTATTTCATTTTTCCTCACCACCACATCTTTTGCGTCTGGCCTGTAGTTCTCCATTGCCTCTTTCACCAGTTCTCTCAGCTCCTCCCGGGATATTTTTTCTATATACGGCAGAATCCTCTCAATTTCGGGATGACTGCGGTAGATCATGGCCAGAATCCTGAGCATTGGAAGACTGAGAGAATCGAGGTCTCCAACTCTGACTTTAAAGGTGGGACAGCCCACAAAAACGGCATATCTTACTCTTTCAGGGAGATCCAGACCTCTAACCAATTTTCCGTAATAATGAGCGGTACCTATCAGGTAATCGACCTCCCCTCTGGCAAATCTATCAAAATCATCAGATTTTTCGGCAACAACGATTCCAGTTTTGAACCTGTCTTTCAACCTCTCGTATATCGATCTGGCATCCTCTGCACTTCTCGCGTAGATTAATCCACCTGTCCCCATTTTTCCGAGAATATACTCTATCTCCTGTATGCTCTCCTCGTTCACGGCCACATCCTCAATATTTCTGACAGTCAATCTTGATGAACCAATATCAAAGTTAAGAAGGGTTCTGAAAAGTTCAGCCTTTTTTCCTTTTTTCGCAGTTGCAGTTGACACCATGAGAGATCCTTTTGCCTCACCTTTCCAGCTCCTTGTTTTTTCGTTATAATGGAAACCGAGAAGTGCCAGAATTCGGTCAATGTTCTTCGATGCCTTTAGAATTGCGTCCACATCATCAACGAAAATGAAATTGAAGGTTCCCAGACCGGCATAATGCTTTGATAGAAACTGTGTTGTGGTGATAAGAATTTGGAATCTATCCAGGTTATCAAAAAAAGCCTCTTTTTCCTTCTTACCAAGCCTGGCGTGGTAATATCCGATATTAATACCCTCACCAAACTCATTAACGGAAATTTCAAGCTGTGCTTTTTCCGCAAACCCGGAAATTGTTTCCAAAGCCTGATTCACAAGCAATGAAGTTGGAAAAATAAGATAACATCTCTTACCCTTCAAGGCCAGAAAGAGGGAGACAGCTATGCCGAACGATGTTTTGCCGATACCCGTGGGAGCTGTTGCAGCAAAACTCTCACCTCTGAGAACTCTTTTCGCCCAGAGTTTCTGAATCGATCTCGGCTTTCCGACACATTTCTCGAAAAACGATACGAACCTTGCTACCTCATCATCCTCCTCTCTCCTGCAAAGTTCCCCCTTCTTTGCAGTACATACAGCATGCTCGATTTCATCTGAGCTTAAATCACCGCCACAAACGGGGCAGAGATTTGCGTAAAGGACGTCGGGCATGTAATATGGTGACCTTAAAAATATATATTTCGTCCCCAACTTCTGCTGTGAAAACCCTTATTGTGGGTGGTGGACCGGCCGGGTCGCTCACAGCCATAATGCTCGGCAAAAAGTCGGATGTTGTGATTGCCGAGGATCACCAGAGTCCAGGATACCCTGTCCAGTGTGCAGGTCTGATTAGCGACATCTGTTACAAAAAGTACGGAGAGTTTTGCAAAATTAAGAAAGCCATGGAGAACGAGATAAAGGGAGCTTTCTTCTTTTCACCATCCGGGAACCACATTGAAGCTAGGGGAAAGGCGTATGTCGTTGAAAGAAAGATTCTTGACGCCATGCTGTTTGAAAAGGCATCGGAAAAAGCAGATGTTTTTATTAAATCAAAGGTTCGGTTTAATGGCAGGAAGGCTGTAATTGGGAATTCAGAAATTGTGGCAGATATAATAGTGGGCGCAGATGGAATAGGTTCTGCGGTGGCAAAGAACTTTGGGTTCGAACAACCAGGAGTATTTACAGCCGTTCAGGCAGAGATGAAGTTCGAACCCCTCGATGATGGTTTTGTGGAGCTCTATTTCGGCTGGTCTGATTTCTTCGCCTACGCAATACCCCTCGGAGATACGGCCAGAATCGGAGTAATAAGCAGAAACGATCCTTACAAACTCTTCAAAAATCTTATTGAGAAGCATCCATCCGTTTCAGAAAGAATTAAAGGAAGTGTCATCGAGTTAAACGCCGGAGGATTTCCGGACAGACTTGTAAATTTCGTAAAAGGGAATGTGGCACTTATCGGCGACTCTGCAGGAATGGTAAAACCCTACACCGGGGGAGGGCTGTACTATCTGCTTGTTGCCGCAGAAACACTGAATGAGACCTTCCCAAATCTCGAGCTTTACAGGCAACTATACCTGAAAAGACTGGGAAGAGAATACAGGTTCGGAGAGAGAATAAGAAGGCTCTACTCCCTTGACAACAGAAGTATGGAGGAGCTTTTCAGACTGATGCGGGACTTTGATTTCAGGGGTGTGCATATGGACAGTCCGTCAACTCTGCTGGCCTCAACCTTCAAAATCCTCCTGCGACTCTTGAAGAATCCCGGAATTGCTTTTTCTGTAATCAGACTCTTATTATAACAAACTCTCCATCCTCAACAGATCTGCCAACCACCTTCCCATTCTCAATTCTGATTCTCAAAAAATCGCCCGACACTAACCTGTTTATAAGGCCCTCATAGAACTCGTAGTACTCGACAATTTCTCTGCCTCTCTTTGTTAAAATCGTCCTCCCACCTTTGCTTCCACCCTTCGAACTGCTAACCACCGGCCCCACAACCTTTTCCATTTTTTTTATATACCCCCACACATACCTGTAGGACATCCCGAGTTTCTTACATGCGGCAGAAATCGAACCCTCAGTTTCTATGGCTCTCAAAATTTTTGCCCCACCCTTCCCGATCACATGCTCGCCTTCCTTCTCAATCCATATTCTAAATTGAACATTCATAAAGTATTTTTGGGGCCTCGGATTATAATTCGGTTTCTGTGTGGCTTCCTGAAAAACTGAAGAGTGAAAGCTACAGTCCCCTCATCCATTCGGGTTTAAGAACGTCAGGGTGAGAGATAGCATAGTCTATCGCTTTCAGAAGCTCATTTTTATCATCGGGCAGATTCCCCTTCAGGGGAAGATAATTGGACGCATGGTTGCACCTGAAGATCGTTCTTGCCTCGATCCTCTCGACCATCCACCTGAGTTCGAACAGATTTTCAACTGCGTTCGGCAGGATAAACTCCCCCCTTTTTATCTTAACATACAGGGGTGTGTTGGGAACTGGCATGTAGGTGAGGACCCCGGTGTATTCAGGATTGATTCTGTTAAGAAGTTTTGCAGTATTTCTTGCGTTCTCGTAACTCCTCTCTTTCCCGCCAATTCCTGTCATAACAGTTACTGACAGATCAAAACCGCATTCATGGCCTTTCTGACAGGCTTCAGCTATTTCATCTGAAGTTACACCTTTGCGAATTTTTTCGAGAATTGTATCGTCTCCACTCTCAACTCCAACATAAAGAAGTTTGATTCCGGCTTTCCTCAATTTCAAAAGCTCGGATTTACTTTTCTCCAGCAAATCCTGCGGTGTTGCATAACAGCTTATCCTCTCCAGATCGAAAAGCGAATTTGCATACTTTGCGATATCCAGAAGGAAATCCGTGTCAGCAGCCAGAGCGTTGCCATCGGCCAGAAATATTCTGCTAACGTTTCCGTAAATCTTTTTGGCCATTTTGAAATCTTCCTTCACTTCATCACTGTCTCTAACCCTGAACTTTTTCATTTTGTACATCCCGCAAAACGTACATCTGTTCCACGAACACCCGATGGTTGCCTGAACTATAAGGCTGAACGCTTCACTCGGTGGCCGGAATACCGGTTCCTCATATCTCATCAATCATCCAATGACGGAACTAAATAAGACTCTTTCCCAGACAGACGATCTCCTTAAAATGATCGGGGACAAATTTTTCCGCATCGATTCCAGCGGCAATGCTGAACTGATAGACCATTATATAGCCTGCAAGATGGAAAGGTGCCTCCCTAAGCTCTACATCCCTGTCCATGCTCGCCATGCATGGATAGGCGCATTGATGCTGGTGTATTTCTTTCCAAAATTCATTTAGACTATCAATAATAAATCCGCTCATTCTCTTTGCCACATAGAAAGCTGAGCCGCAGGGATCGCTTCTCAAAACCTCGATCCTCTCAATTCTTTTTTCGTTCATTTCAACTCTGAACTCAGGCCTTCCAACACCGAACTCGTTGCAAAATCTGGATATGACCTTTCCTTCAGGGGTTAGCGCACAAAAAGGCTTAGGTGACGAGAACTCAATTCCCTGCTCTTCACATTTCTCTTTCAACTGCTTCCTCAACCCCGGCAGGCACCAGTTCTGGTTGCAGGCGGGAACGATCATGGCCTTAAATTCTCCTATTTCCGGAAGAGAAACAAGAATGTCGGGATGGACATTTATCGCAACAACAACATCACATTCAAAGGGCTCAACAAATTTCTCAGGTTCCTCAATGTAAAGGCCGAGGTCCTGACTGAGTTCCCTCACATAAACAATTTTTGAGCTGTAGTCATGTCTCTTGCAGTAATCACATCCATTGATTCCACACGCCCCGAAAGTCGGGCAGAGATACGGATATGCAAGGTTGCTTACAAATCTTCTTCCAAAGTCACCGCTGTAAACGACCCCGAGACGCACGTTGGTTTTTAGCCTGTGCGGTAATATTGTTTTTGGTGCACATTAGTTTTAAACTCCTGACGTTCAAAATATCCTGACATGAAGGTATTAGTCGAAAGGGTCGGGAATTATGATAGCACTAAAAATTTTGTAGAGAGAGCCTTTGAAACTTTCAATTTCAGGGCAAAATACCTCAAGCCAAACTTTCTCAAACACGACAGTCCTGAAAAAGGATGTATAACTCATCCCGAGTTGATAAGGGCGACAGTTGATGTGGCACGTGAATACGGAATGGATCTGACGATAATCGAAGGAGGGTTCTACAAAAAATCTTCTGAGAAATGCTTCGAGTATTTCGGGTTACGGAAGATTGCTGAATGTGTCAACCTCAACACAGATGAATTCATCGAAGTAAAAATCGGTGGCAAAGTCCTGAAGAAGATAAAGATTGCCAAAACTGCGTTTAAAGCGAAAAAGGAAGGTTACATATCTGTCCCCAAGCTCAAGGTTCATCACCTGACAAAGGTCACACTGGGGATCAAGAATAACATGGGGTTTTTGAAGAAGCCCGCTGTTTATATGCATCCCAACATTCACAACAAGCTTGTCGACCTTCTGAGCTTCATAAAACCCACATTTACAATAATAGACGGTGTTATTGGTGGAACGAATTCAGAAATGCGTCCAAAACCGGTAAAGCATGGAGTTCTGATAGCAAGCGACAGTGTGATAGCTGCAGACGTTGTTGCTGCGAGACTCATGGGCTTTTCTCCAGAAGAGGTGGAGCACATCAGGATCGCCATGGAAAGGTACGGTATTACGGAGAAGGAGCTGGAGATCATCAGCAATCCAGGAATAGAGAAGCTGAGAAAGGAATACTCGCTGTCACTTTCAAGCAGAATGCTGGGCAGACTGAGGATCTAACTCTTTTTTCATCAGATACCACTGTCTGAAACCGAAATTCTTTTCAGCAAATCTGTGATCGATCATCTTCTCAATTTCAAAACCATATTTTGTGAAAAGTCCGATTCCTGCATCGTTATCAACCGACACATAAACCTTCAGTAACCTCAGCCGTTTCTCACTTGCATCCTCAACTATCCTTTCAAGAAGTGCTGAACCAGCTTTACAGTTTCTACGGAGAGGGGAGACCGCAATAAAGTTAATGACACCCTCTCCTCTCTTGGGTTTTGGGCAAAGATAGCGAATTAGGAGTGAAGTCTTCAACCCCCTGACGAATCCCAGTTCCCTCTTCAAGAAATCCGAAATGGGGGTGTTTCCAGAGGAATAGGACGCAAATCCGATAATTCTCCCCTCCTCAACCACGAAGCAGTTTTCAGTGTACTGGCCAAAGAACTTGAAAAAGAGCTCCCTCGCAAGCTCAATATCTCCAAAAATACCGTTTAACTCCCGTTCAAAAGATAAAATCAGAATCCTTGCAGCATCTTTTGAATCACGGGCTTCGAGGTTTCTGACTCTCATACTCCCTAAAAGCTTTTACCGCTTTTTTCAGGTTTTCCATCGAATTTGCATAGCTGATTCGCACATAGGTTTTGTTGTGAGTACCGAAAGGCAGACCCGGTGTAACGGCGACCCCAAATTGCAGCAGCTTCTCGATAAATGCCATGCAATCCTCATTCACATTTACAAACATGTAGAAGGCTCCTTCAGGCTTTACAACCTCATAAATTTCACTCAGTTCTGAGTACACATAATCTCTGCGCCTTCTGAACTCGGAAACCATTTCCGAAACGATTTTGTCAAACAAACCATCTCCAATCACATCAGCGACAGCCTTTTGTGCAAAGGCAGGTGCACACACCCCGTTGACCTGATGAACCTTCAGCATTGAGTCCAATAGGCTCTCACCGGCTATCGTGAATCCTATCCTCCATCCGGTCATCGAGAGGGACTTGGAAAATCCATTCACCACAACGACGTTCTCATACCCGGCCAGAGAAATCGGTTTTGCATCATAGTGTATCTGATCGTAAATCTCATCACTTATCACAACAGCATTGTAGTCCGAGGCTATCTCAACTATTTCCCTTAGCTCCTTTTTCCCGGCCACAACACCTGTCGGATTGTTTGGATAGTTGAGAAAAATCACGCTGACATCTCTATCCATAACCTCGTTTATTCTGTCTGGATCCGGCTTGAAGCCTGTATCGTGTGTCCTGACCTCCTCTATCCTTGCCTCGCATAGTTTTGCATAGGTAAAATAGCTGAGAAAATTGGGTGTCGGGATGATAACCCTACTTCCCCGCTCAATTAGAGCAAGAGAAGCGTTCATCAGTGCCTCACTGCCACCTGCAGTAATCATCACATCCGATGTGGGTACTCCGTACCTCTCAGCGATAACCTCCCTAAGCTCATCAAGACCGAAGTTGGATGTATAATGTGTGTATCCGGAATTCATGGCAGCTACAGCTCTTTCAATAACCTCTCTGGGAGTGCTGAAATCGGGCTCGCCAATGGTCAGACTGACGATTTCTCTGCCCTCTTTTCTTGCCCTTTCAACAATCTCAAACATCCTTCGTATCATTGAGGTTGATATTTCTGATAATCTTGCAGCTTCTCTCATCGTCAGTGAGTTGTTTGATAGTTAAAATACCTTTTTGAAAACAACAAAGCTTAAAAGGCCTCTCAATACTAAGCTCAAAATGTATGAAATTTGACGTCATAATAATAGGCGCCGGACCTGGAGGAATGTTTGCAGCCTACAAGCTTGCAGGAAAGCTTAACACTGCGATTTTCGAGATGGGGCGGGATATTTCAAGCAGAAAGTGCCCAAGTGATCTGTCAGAAAGCTACTGCAGCAAATGCAACCCCTGCAACATCACATCCGGAGTTGGTGGAGCTGGAGGTCTCTCCGACGGTAAGCTGAACTACGTTAACCCCGAGTACCCATCAAGCTTCTCTGTGGGTGGTGATTTTGACTTTCTGGATCCCAAATACCTTATAGAAAAAATGAACGAAGTTGATCAGATTTTCCTTAAACATGGCGCTCCGGACGAGATCTACGGTGAGGATCCGGAAAGAATTAACGAATTTTTAAAGAGGGCGAATGCCGCTGGAATTGAGTTCGTACCTCTCAGACAGAGACACGTGGGGAGCGATGAACTTCCCAAGGTGGTAAAAAGTATCGAGGACAGGCTAAAAAAGGAGGGTGTCAGAATCTACACCCGAAAAACCGTTGTTGACATCGATCCAGAGAAGAAAATTGTCAGAACAGATAAAGGTGAGGAATACGGATACGACCACCTCATAATAGCGGTTGGCAGAAGTGGTGCAAGCTGGCTTGAAAGCTGGACAAAGGAGTACAGTATAGAGGTGGCGGAGAATTCAAAGGCTATCGACGTTGGTGTCAGGGTGGAAGTTCCCGCTTCAATAATGGACGACATCACTTCAACGATCTACGATCCAAAGCTGAGAGTTACAACGAAGAGGCATGATGATTACATGAGGACTTTCTGCACATGTCCGAGAGGGTGGGTAATAAGGGAGGACTACGGCGACTTTTGCCTTGTCAACGGCCACAGCAAGGCTAGGGAGAAGACAAACAACTCCAATTTCGCTCTTCTTGGACACTACGAGTTTACGGAACCTTTTGATGAACCCAACGAGTGGGGTAGAGACCTGGCAAGGATCACAACAAAGCTGGGCGGAGGGAACCCGATTGTCCAGAGGCTGAAAGATCTGAGGCTGGGAAGAAGGAGTACGGAGAGCAGGATAAGAAACAACAGGCTTGTAAAACCAACTTTAAAAACAGCAATACCGGGAGACATCAGCCTTGCCTATCCGGGGAGAGCAATAGATGACATACTCGATGCGCTTGAGAGGCTTGACAAGGTCATTCCGGGAGTGGCTGATGACTCCACCCTCCTTTACGCTCCGGAGGTGAAATTTTACTCCTTAAAACTGAAGGTCGATGAGTGGATGAGGACAAGCATTCCATACATTTACGCTATAGGTGACGGGGCAGGGGTAAGCAGGGGAATTGTTGGAGCAGCGGTAACAGGCCTGATTGCAGCCGAGAGCATATTGAAAGAGAGAGGGATGGACGGATGAATTTTTACGATATCAGAGAGATAGAAGCCACATCCCTCACCATTCAGCTTGAGAACGGAAAAATAGAGAAGCCAAAATACGATCATGCGAAAGCCAAAGGATTCAGGGTTCTGAAAAATGGGTTCTGGGGCATATTTGAAGGTGATGTTCCCGATGAGGTGGGCATAAAAATTGCTGAAGGAAACGCAGTTTTTGAATCGGATTCCGAAATTGCCGAGAATATTTCCGAGGGAAGGTATGTAATGAAGGTGAAGGTCAGACCGGAGGATGTGCCCATTGAAGAGAAAGTTGAGCTTTTAAAAGATCTCGAGAAGATTATAAGAGACGTGTGTGTCAGCACCAAAGTTGTTTACTTTGAAAAC
This sequence comes from Archaeoglobus neptunius, assembly GCF_016757965.1. NCBI lineage: Archaea > Methanobacteriati > Methanobacteriota > Archaeoglobi > Archaeoglobales > Archaeoglobaceae > Archaeoglobus > Archaeoglobus neptunius. The sequence goes on from NZ_JAEKIW010000006.1 coordinate 11,379, forward strand.
AGTCGAGTTTTCCGGTACGTTGATTCGTGCGGGTCTGAAGTCGAATATACAGTTTATCGAACCGGTGTCTCCATAACAGGAGTCGGAAAGGGTAAAACTCTTCAGTTTCTCTCAAGAAGGTTGATGAAAGCAGGTGGTTTCGAAGTGCTGAAAAATGCCGTTGAAACTGCCGAAGAGGTGAGAAAAATACTACCGAAGCTCGCCAACGCTGGTTCTCCTCCTTCAGGAGAGATGAATGTTGTGATGGATCCGAGCCTTGCAGGCGTGTTTGTTCACGAAGCTTTCGGGCATGCTGTAGAGGCTGATCACGTCCTTCAGGGCGCAACAGTTCTTGAAGGCAGGTTGGGTGAAAGGGTTGCAGACGAAAATGTCAGCATCATAGATGACCCCACCCTACCGGAATTTGGCTTCTTCCCCTTTGACGACGAGGGGATTAAGGCAGAGAAGAAGGTTATTGTGGAAAACGGAATTTTAAAGAGCTTTCTTCACAGCAGAGAAACGGCAAAGAAGCTTGGAGGACGGGCGGGAAATGCAAGATCCCAGGGGGTAGAAATTCCGATAGTAAGGATGAGCAACACGTACCTCGCACCTTCTGACTACACTTTTGAGGAGTTGCTCGAGGAGTGTGGAGAGGGCGTCTATCTTGTTGGATCGAGGGGGGGCGAAACCAACCCATCCACCGGCTATTTCCACTTCAACGCACAGTACGGATACCTGGTGAAGGGGGGTGAGCTAAAGGAGATGGTGAGGGATGTCTCGCTGGCCGGAAATACTCTTGACATTTTAAGAAACGTCAAAATTGGCAGCAGAATAGACTTCGATCCGGGATTCTGCGGTAAGGCCGGACAGCTTGTACCCGTTTCCGATGGTTCCCCCCATGTTCTCTGCAAAGCAACGGTAGGTGGAGCCTGATGGACTGGGAGGTGTATCACTACAGAACCAGAGGGATCTCTGCCGAGATCGAAGCGGGAAAACTGAAGGTTATTGAATCATACGCAGAGTCTGGCTTTGCGGCAAGGGTTATCGTGAAAGGGAGAGTTGGATTCGCGTCCTCGGCAAGCAGAGAGGAAGCAATCAAAATGGCTGAAAAGATAGCGAAAATTTCCGAAGACGTTCTGGACGACTTTCCCTCAGGGAGATTCCGAAGAGTCGAGGGGATCTATGACAGAAGGGTTGAGGATATCGATTCAAATTTTCTGAAGGAGGAATATGAAAGATTAGTGAGCTCAATCAGCAGAGCAAAGATTTCCTCGGCAAAGATTGCTCATGAGATCGAAGAGGTAGAAATAGAGAACTCCTACGGACTGGAGTGCTACGAAAAATCCACCATATCGTCAATGCTCGTAGAGACTGTACATGATGGAGGAAGTGGCTATGAAGTCTGCGACAGCAGAACTGCTGAGCTTGAAATAGAGGAAACTGCAAGAAGAGCAGAAGAACTTGCACTTGAATCTTCGAGGGCCAGAAAAATTGAAAGTAGTGTGTATGACATCGTGCTCGAGCCGATAGCCGTTCATCAGCTATTCTTCTATTCGCTCTACCCATCATTCTCTGCCGAGAACGTTGAAAAAGGCAGAAGCAGAGTTAGAATCGGAGATAAATACGGTGAGATAACGATCATTGATGATCCCACAGTGAGGGGCGGGTTGGCAAGCTGCAGCTTTGACGATGAGGGTGTCAATACAGTCCCGACCACGCTTATGGAAAATGGTGTAGTCAGGGGATATTACTCGGACTGGAAGCATTCAAAAAAGTACGGAATAACTGCAAATGGATTCAGAATGGAAAATACGGGCTATCCCTCTCCCATGCCCAGTAATATTGTAGTAAAGGCGGACGATACTGACGAGAGTGAAAAATGTATCATAATTCACTCTCTTATCGGTTCTCACACTGCAAATCCGATAAGCGGAGATTTCAGCCTGGAGGTTATGAACGCAAATTACAGAGGGAGTGCCGTTAAGGGAATGATGATCTACGGCAATATTTTTGACATGCTGAAGAGGCTGGAAGGGGAGCTCGGCGAAGTCAGACAGATCGAGAACACGATCACAAAATCCCTTAAATTTGGCAAGATAAGAATAATCTAAAAAGATTTCAAGAAGAAAATTGTCAGGAAGAGCAGAAAGATCATGACAAGAATCAGAAGAAAAATATCTCTCGTCAGTCTTCCGAGTCTTTTCTTATCCTCTCTCCTCAGAACCTGAAACTCAAGAGTCTTGCTGGTTACACCGTACCCCGCCTTTCCCTTAAACCGCACTTCAAGCTTGTGCTTGGCCGCAAACGACACGGGAAAGGAAAAAGAGAACATTCCATAACTGTTGGTTTCTGCATTGCCCAGCTCCCTACCATCCAGATAGATATAGACTCTGGCATTTTCAAGCGGAATCCATGATTTCTTTTTCTCATCGTAGTAGGTAAGCCATCCCTCCACAGTAACGGTGTCTCCTTCTGCAGGAGCTGCATCCAGGAAGTGGGCCGATATCCTTGTTTTACGGGAGTATGAATCTGAAGAAAACATAAACTATCACCACCAGAATGAAGACATGCTTTAAGCCAGATTCCAGCTTTCCCTCACCCATCAGGCCGGCCATAACTCCAGAGGACGCACCAACAATAAGAGACGTTTCCAGAAACGTTCGTTTTATTTCCGCCATATTGATACTCATCACATTCAGCATGGGTGTTGCCTCAACCGGTGTAAAGACTGACAGCATGTTCTGGATCAGGACATAGGCGGTGTACAGAAAGACAGCAAAAGATAAATAGATAATTATAATGTACATGCTCATCTGTGCCCTGATTCTGTCTCTGACCTCGATTTCCAGCTCGGAATACATGGATGCCGTTATCAGAGCCTCTCTTATGCTTGGGGTGGACTCTATTGCTCTTATAAGGAGGGATATCGCCCTGGTGAAAATGGGGCTTTTCACCCTTCTCTCGATCTTTTCAAGTGCCGATGTTATCAGACCTCCCCATTCGATCTCTCTCTTTATTTTTCTGATTTCTCTGCCCAGAATACCGAGTTCAGTATCAGAAAGGTGGCGTAGAGCCTCAACGACGTTGAGACCCGCTTCGTTTAGAGATGCAAGCTGTTTCAAAAATTCTGGCAGCTCCTTCTCCATTTTTCTCAAAACTCTTTCTTTGTACTCGATGAAAACAATGGATGGAAAGATAACAGTCGAGAGAGTGGCAAAAATCAGAATATCGTAGTCGATTTTTCCGTAAGCAAGGAAGAAAAATATCGCAGCGGGGAGGATCAGGTAAAAGGACAGGGCTCTGAGTGTTAGAGTGTACACTTCCTCCGTAAATGGTCTCGTTAAAAACTTCCATATTTTTCTCAGCCTGAGCCTGAAACTGTCAACCTTAAACCCGGGTGGCCTGTCTGCAATTTTCATGTCAAGAATTTCCACTTCTTCCCTTTTCTCTCCAAATCCTGCCGATTCACTTGGAATGGCCGATCTTATCAACCAGATGACGAGAAGGGTGCCAAGAGGAATAAACGTGTACATGACGAGCTTGAACACGTTGAGCGCACCGCCACCCACAAGCTGAAACACCACAAGCACGGTAAGGAAAAAGAGGGGGGCAACGATGAAAAGCGCCAGGTATATTTCTGCAAACACCTGCAGGGTTTCAAGGAAAAGAGTGTAATAAGTCTCCCGCTCCGACAGAAACTGTTCTGATTTTGCCCTCAAATACTCAACAACATCGCCTCCTCCCTCATATACATTGAGAAAGTTCTCAAGAAACGTTTTCAGCCTGTCAGATGGTGTGGTCTCGGCAACCTGCTTTACGGCTGTGTAAACGTCCGCACCAAATACATCCACCAGAAGGACTATTCTCTCAAACTCCCTGCTGATCTCACCAAAAACGTCCCTGTTCTCCGCTATAAACTTGAAAATGGAAATAAGGGGTACACCACCCTTAGCCATTCCCAGCATCATGTTGACCGCATGGGGTAAAGAGGAGTCAATTTTGCTTTTTCTCACGTTGGTCACGTAGTAAGGATACGAAAGGATGAGATATCTTGTAAATCCAAATGCGAGGATCGCAAATCCCGCACATAGGGCGATTTGGATCTTCCAGTACTCCACCACAAAGCCCCTGATAACCAATAACTCTTCCGGCTTGATTATCTCCGAAATCAGATAACCGAGCATGGTTCCGGGAACCGTGGCAAGAAGTGGATAGAATATGGCAATTGCCAGTATTTCAGATATCGTGTATCGAAGCCTAGACCTTTCAAGTGCACTCAGGAGATCCGAATACTTCTCTGGCTTTCCATTCACACGCTTTCTGTAAAATCTTCGGAGAGATAACGGCGAGTAAAGAATCGGCTCGCTCATACCATCTCACCAAGTCTGGACATTGCCAGTTCCGGATTGCGATAGTAGGCATGGATAAGTTTGGTAACACGTTTGTAGTCCCTAACTCCCTTCTTAACCATCATCTCAAGATACTGCTTCCGATTTTGCAGCTCCTCGTACACCTCCTGAACGCTTGTTCCCATGATGTCAGCAATCTTTTCTATTTTTTTCGGCATTCCCACCTCAACATGCTCATCAGCCTTTGGATCCCATTTAACAAACTGATTTACAAGCAGGTTCTTATCAACAGGGTCAATACCCAGTATTTCGTTTACCTCCTTGGTTCTCCTGAACCTCGTAGCACCTTTCACCCACATCGTCTGAACAAGCGCAATGTCCAGAAACTGGAGCATGCTCCTCGGAACCTTCAATGGTTCGCTTTCTAGTCTGTAAACCATCTGGTTGACATCTCCAGCATGCAGAGTTGAGTAACTTGCATGACCCGTAGACATCGCCTGAAACAGGGTCTGTGCTTCCTTACCCCTCACTTCTCCCACCACAATATAATCCGGCCTCTGCCTCAATGCTGCCTTCAGCAGGTCGTACATGTCTATTTCTCCCTCGCCAACACCCACTCTCGTCACCTCCGCCAGCCAGTTCTCGTGATACAGTTTGATTTCCCGGGTGTCCTCAATTGAAACGATTTTGGCCTCGGGAGGGACGAACATGAGAATGGCATTGAGGGTGGTTGTTTTGCCGCTTGCCGTCTCACCGACAACTATTGCCGAAAACTTGTACTCTATTGCAAGCCACAGATAAGCAAGGACTCCCGAAGGTACGGTTCCCTTTTCTATAAGGTCCACCGGCGTTAGGGGTTCAGCCGTGAACTTTCTTATGGTGAAACTTGAACCGTGAGGGGTTACTTCCGTTCCGAAAGTGGCCTGAAGTCTGCTTCCATCTGGCAACGTTGCATCAACTATCGGACTGGCAAGAGAGATATGCTTTCCACTCCTCTGAGTCAATCGCAAAACCATCCTGTCAAGTCTTTCCTTGTCAAGCACTATATTCGTTTCGATATTTCCGTATTTTTGATGATAGATGTATATGGGAATGTTGTAGCCATCGCAAGAGATGTCTTCAACGTTGGGGTCTTCCATCAGGGGATCTATCACACCATAACCGAAGAAATCGCGGAAAAGATAATAAAGCATTCGTGAATAGAAATTATCATCCAATTTTACAGCATATTCTCTGGAAAGTCTGTTTATATTCCCGACAAGAACTTCCGCCCTCTCCTCAATATCAACAGAAACATCACGAAGCACCAGCACTCTTTTGAGATCTGAAAAGAGGGTTGAGATCATCTGAGCTTCCTCTGGTCCGACGGTTGGCTCCAGTATATTGTAATAATCCCTGAACTCCTCCTCTTTTTCCACGATTACGGCCTTTATGAATGGTTCCTGGATCCAGTACTCATCCACAACTCTGTATTTCTCATCCAATTTTACGGAATCAAGTAAATTTCTGTCCCTTACGTACTTCCTTAGAATGTCATAGTGGTTTCTCACCATTAAAGTGTGTTATAGTTTCAAAAGATATATTTTTTTCTTGCAGATCTACAAGTCCGGGAGGTCCCACCTCTGGCTTGGATCTCCTTTCAGATATTTCTCAACGAGCCTTTCCTCAATGTCCACATCAAAGAGGTTCGCTATACTTAAAACCATAAACATAACATCCACAAGCTCTTCCATCACCATCTTCTTTTCACCCTTCCTCACTGCCTCTGCGAGCTCCCCCACCTCTTCAAAGAGCACTGCCAGTAGGAAAAGCGGTCCACTTTTTGAGTCCACAGAATAGTACTTCTTCCTGATGGCCTTCCGGATTTCCGCTACTTCCATAAAAAAGATTGAGAGTATATGTTTATTTTTGTGGTTCTCTGCCAACACTTTTCGCCCATGTGTAGGCAAGTGTTCTGTAAACCCAGTGGGCAAATTTGGAGTATGGTGCATATGCAACGAGTGAGAAGACCAGAACAAGATGCACCAAGTACATGTAGTACGCCGCAGTGCTCCCTGCATATCTAAGCGCCTCAACTCCAACTCCTGTCAGGCCTACAGCGAAGATTGTTGAGAGAAAGATCCAGTCAAAGTACGTTCCATACCCCACCTTTTCATTGGCAAACCTTGCAACTATAACCCAGCCCGAACCAAAAATCAGCAGGATCGCACCGAGATTGCCGAGAATCTTCACCGGATCGGAGAGCGGTAATGCAAGTTCCTCGACGCCAAATCCATAAATATAAACAATGTCTCCCAGCGTTGCAATGCCAAGAATGATGAACCCCCAGAAAATCATGAAATGTGCAAAAAAGCGATATCTGGAAGTTCCACACTCGGCGAACCGTGAATGTTTCAGAACGTCAATAACCGACCAGAACAAGCATTCGATGAACCTGGGGCTCGCCCGCACCACCTCAAGTTCTGCATTTTCCCCTAGCCTGTACTCGTAAATCTTTGAGACATCTGAGTTCACAGCATTCCAGAACCGATACGCCCCTATCGCTGCAACCAGAAGTGCCCATCCTCCCACGGCAAAACCTGCAAGCTCAACGTGAAGCTGGGGAATGAAGTTGCCTATAACTATCTCTCCTTCCGGAACCTGTGGATTGACAAGTGCCATGTATATCAGTGTCAAAATTACGGGTATTGCAAGGTAAACAACCAGACCATAAGGCCTTAGCAGAATCTTCGCAAAAAAGGATGGGAATGCAAGCTCCTGAATGACCTTTGCCCTTACCGCCCCAAGAACCTCTCCTGGCTTCGCACCTCTTGGGCAGTACTCACTACAATCGTTGCACTGATGACAGAGCCACAGGTCTGCATCCCCGATCAGTTTCTCTTTCAACCCCCACTGAGCCCAGATCATCTCTTTTCTGGGAAACGGATTTTCTTCAGGACTCTGCGGACAGATGACGCTGCAGGTGGCACACTGATAGCACTTTCTAAGCGTTTTACCTCCAAATCCTACCACATCCCTAACAAACTGCGCATCGACCTCCATACTCCACCTCAGAACCCTTTATACGGGTTCGCACCAATTTCCATGATCTGCTTGACGAAATTGTCGATTATTTCTGGAACTTTGTCCCACTCGTTTATAGATATTTCCACGACCTGTACTCTTTCTTTCTCGAGCATCAACCTCTCCAGAGTCTCGGAGACGTTCTCCATTCTCCTGTTGGCAAGCTCACTCCCTCTGATAAAGTGGCACTGGTAGTCTTCCCCATACTTGCACCCGATAAGCAGAATTCCGTCAATTCCCTTCGAAAGGGCATCCGCTATGAACACGGTATTCACCGATCCGAGACATCTTACCGGTATCACTCTTGCCAGCGGACTGTACTTCACCCCGTTCAATGCGGCCATGTCAAGTGCCGGCAATGCGTCATTTTCACAGGCGAACACTACAAAGCGGAACTTGTCCTCTGCCCCCTCGTCCCAGTTGGGATCAGGCACATAGATCGACTTAACCGCCGATGCCATCTGATCAATGCTGTAAGTCTTGAAGCTGATGATCCTTTCCGGACAGGCACCAAAGCATATACCACACCTTCTGCATCTGAGCGGGTTTGGCATTGGGGTACCCTTTTCATCCTCATCAAGGGCACCAAATGGACATTCCTCGGTACACCTCTTACACTGCGTACAGCGCTGCAGGAAGAAGTTTGGAAAGTCTATATCACCTGTTCTTGGAAACGTCGTCTTACCCTCTGCAACCAGCTCTACGGCCTGAATGGCCTTCAAAGCCGCACCTTTGGCATCATCAATGCACGATGCTATTTCCATTGGCGCTCTTACGGCTCCAGCAGCGTAAATTCCAAGTCTTCTGCTCTCATACGGGAAGCAGATGTAATTTGAGTCCGGAAATCCGTACTTGAGCGTCGGAAGTTCCGGGCCCTGCCTGTACTGCAGGTTCAGTATATGGCCGACCTGTTTCAGAACCTCGACATCCTCTTCGCTCTTTATCGAATGTGGTTCGGCAATGTGCTTGTAGGGCACAGTCTTTTCATCCGGGAACTCCTCCTTTACCGTGTACAGCCCCCTGAGAGTTGATACCATCCCAGTTGCGAGAACGACCAGATCCGCTTTTATAGCCACATCCTCTCCAAGCAGGGTGTTCGTAACCTCGACAACGATCTTTCCTCCTTCCTCCCTGATATCCTTAATTTCACCCTTGGTCAGAAATATGCCATCATCCTGCTGCATTTCCTTGTAGAAGTCTTCCCAAAGCCCCGGAGTTCTCATATCCTTGTAAATTATGAACGCATTTCCATCTGAAAGTTCTCTGACGTATTTTGCCTGTTTCAAGCTCACAAGACAGCATACCGAAGAGCAGTATGGCAGGTGGTTTTCGTCCCTCTGTCCGGCACACTGAATGAACACCACATTCTTTGCTTCTCTTCCATCAGACTTTCTCAGGATCTTACCATTTTTTGCCATTTCCTCAAATTCCAGATTCGTCACCACATCGGCGTACTTACCGTAACCGAGCTCTTCAAGATTTGTTGCATCGTAGGGTTTCCAGCCGGTGGCAACAACAATACCACCCGCTCTGAACTCTACCTTGTTACCATCCTGATCAAGGATAACATCAAACATTCCCGGCTGACCGCTGATTGATTCGATCGTGGCCGAGGTGTAAACCTCGATGTTCTCGTTGCTTTTGACCTCATCAATTAGTCTGAAAACAACCGGCTCTTCTGTTTGAAGGAACGGTGGAGTTGTGGGGAGGGTTTTGTAGTATCTGGCAACCCATCCACCAAGTTCTGGCTCCTTCTCAACCAGATATGCTTTGTATCCTGCCTTTGCAATTTCGAGAGCGGCGGTTAATCCGGTAACCCCCCCTCCAACAACAAGTATATCCTTGGAAACTTCCTCTATGTACGGTTCCGGTTTCTCCGCTTTCTGTGCTTTGGTTATCGCAATTCTGATATAATCTTCAGCAAGTTCCTGTGCATGCTCATCAATTTCATGGCTCCATACCACTCCCTCTCTCAGATTTGCCCTCTCCACATATTTGCCATCAAATGCAAAGACCCCGGTTTTTACACGTGGTGAACATGCAGCTATAACAACCGCATCCAGCTCTGAGAGATCAGTCTCAATCAATTCAACTCCTTCTTTTGAGCACAGATGAGGATGAACCTTTGCCTCAATGCCAAATTCCTCTTTTGCAACATTCTTCAGTCTATCGATATCGAGTTTATCAATATCACAACCCGTGCAGATATACACACCCACTTTCTCCATTATTTCACCTCCTAGCGAGCTGTATTGCCTTCAGAGCCGCTGCCGTTGCGCTTTCATTTGCTGAGGCAACCTCCATGGGCATCGCCGCTACCCCTGCAGGGAATATCCCCGGTTTTGGTTTAACAAATCCATATTCGTCAAGATCTATTCCGGGAATTGGATCTATCGCAGGCTGCATTCCGGTGGCAAGTACAACCATGTCCACTTCTCTCTTGGTCTTTACTCCGGTAAGGGTATCTTCTGCTGTAACCACAAGCCTGCCATCTGCCTCCTCAACCTTCGCCACCTTCCCCTTGATCAACTCAATGTTCTCGTCGGCCTTGACTTTGGTAAAGAAGTCCTCATACCTGCCAAAGGCCCTGATGTCTATGTAGAAGATGTATATCTTTGCATCGGGATACTGCTCTCTGACGTACGTTGCCTGCTTCAAACTTGCGAGACAGCAAATTGCTGAGCAGTATGGCAGGTGGTTTTCATCCCTGCTTCCGGCACACTGAACAAAGGCTATTGTTTCAATGGGCCTGCCATCCATAGTCTGTATTTTTCCACCTGTTGGACCGTTGAGTGATGCGAGTCTTTCCATTTCCATGTTGGTGATGACGTTTTTGAATTTTCCATAACCCAGATTGTCGAGTTTGGTTGCATCGTAGGGCTTCCAGCCGGTGGCTACTACGATTGACGAAACATTAAGATCTATGATCTTCTCCTCTTCATTGAGATCAATGGCATTGTATTTGCAGGCAGAAACGCACTCCCCACACTTGTCGCAGTACCTGTCATCAATGTAATACTTAAAGGGCATTGCCATAATCGTCGGAATATCGATGGCTTTTTTCGTTTTCAGGCCAAAGTTGTAGTCGTCAGGCACCTCAACAGGACACACATCCCTGCATGCACCACATGCCGTGCAGTTATCGTTCACGTATCTCGGTTTCAGCCTGACCTTTACAAAGAAGTTCCCCTCCTCGCCAGATATTTCCAGTACCTCTGCACTGGTGAAGTACTTCAGTTTCGGTGTGCTCTTCATCCTTTTGAACAGAATTTCCAGCCCGCAGAAAGGTGGACAGAGCTTTGGAAAGTACTTGTTTAGCTGAGAAACTCTGCCTCCAAGATACGGGTTCTTTTCCACAAGAATTACATCATAGCCGGTTTCAGCAGCTTCAATAGCAGCAGTTAAACCAGCAATTCCGCCTCCTATAACAAGTATCTCGCCAGCCATAGCTAACACCTGACCCCTCTTTCATCCACCCAGCTTGAAGAGAAGTTAATAAATGTATCGAAATTAAGCCGTATTCGAAATCCCGAACTTCTTGAAATTTTCCAGAAAAATTTATAAGATTAATTGTTTATTTGAGAGTGCTTGAGGGCAAAAATATCGTACTGGGTTAACGGAATCGGGAGCAGGATTGACGAGCTGGAAACCGAACTCAAACCAGTGGGATACAGAATGGCTCCAGTAACACAGCTTAAGGCCCTCATTGCAGACGAAGATGTGACAGTAGAAAGGGGGGAGCCTACAATTGTGAAGATAAAACTCATTGAAACGCCAGAAAACACAATAGTGGGACCGCTGCACATCATGAGGCACGCGCTTGGTTCAGTTGTTGATGTTATTGAGTGCGGGATTCCTGGCAGAGTTGAGGATGAAAAATGCATAAATAACGTATTCTTTCTTCCGGTTGAAAGTGGAGAAATTAAAAGGGGCGATTTAATTGGCGTGTTAAAGATATTCTTCGTCAGAACGGGATTGCTCTCCAGATTGATACATTTAAAACCTCCAAAACCGGAAATTACAGGCGAGAGGATAAGAACTTTTCTCACATGGAGGGATGACAGCAACATATACAGAGAGGAAATAGAGGCCGAATTTACAGATTATACCAGAACTCACGTCGGGATGTGGAAACCTATAATTGCAAAAGATAAAATAGCTGTCAGAAGGGGGGAAGTGGTAAGAATTCCTGTTGAAGAAATTGAACTGCCACCAAATACCGTTGTTACACCTCTCGGAATTCTTTTCAATGCATATGGATCTCTGATAGACATTGTGGAGCTTGGAAAACCTTCAAGGGTGGAAAACAGAAAAACGATTAGCCAGGCGGTATTTCTACCAACCAGCGATGGTGTTGTTGAGGAGGGAGATATTATCGGTATCATTAATGTATATTTTGTTGGTTCAGATGCTCTTGAAATACCTGAAGAGGAAAAGAGTGAGGCCCAGATTGTCTACAGAGTCGGAAAGGGTATTGTCAGAATTACCACCACCACAGAACCTCTGGTATTCAGGAGAAAAGATACCGCATACTGGGAAGCGGTAATAGCAAAGGAGGACAGAAAGCTGAAAAAAGGGATTGCGGAGTTCATTTCAATCGAACCCATCAGACTGCCAGGGTATACAATAACATACCCGCTCAATACGATGTGGCACGCATGCGGAAGTATAGTGGACGTGGTCGTGAATGGTCTGAAAAGAGTCGAAGAGGAAAGGGTGGTTGATAAAGTCGTCTTTCTTCCATTAATAGACGGAGAAGTTAGAGAAGGCCAGCTCCTTGGAATACTGAACGTATTTAGAATCGGTATGGCAGAAATGCCTTTTCTTCCGGATTTCTTCCTGAAACCCGAATGGATTTAGCAACATTTATTTTCGGGGGTTGCCTATCTCCTGACGTGAAGGTTTACCTCGGAGGAGAGGCGGAGGTCAGAATTCTGGAAGATGTTGTGATAAAAAAGAGGAAGGCCAAAAAATACAGGATAGAGGAGCTTGACAGAGAGCTGAGATTTCGGAGGACAAGGAATGAGGCAAAGATAATTTCCAGTGCTCGGAGATCGGGCGTTCCAACACCCATTATTCTGGATGTGGATAATGACACCATAGTGATGGAGAGGATAAAAGGTACGCCTGTGAAGGACTGCATGAGCGAAGAGGTGAGCATGGAAATCGGAAAATGCACGGCCAGACTTCACAAAGCCGGAATAATCCATGGCGATATAACCCCCATGAATCTCATTCTGTACGGAGGCAGGATATACTTTGTCGATTTTGGTCTTGCATTTTACGACAGCAAAGTGGAGCCGATGGGCGTTGATGTTCACGTATATTTCGAATCACTGAAAGCAAGCTTTGAAAACTGGGAAAAGCTCAGAGACTCTTTCATAAACGGTTATATCGAGGCTGGAGGCAACATAGAGGTTATAGAGAGGGCAAAAGAAATAGAAGAGAGGGGAAGATACGTTGAAAGAGTTGGAATGGGTTGAGAAGCTTTATATGCTCCCTTTCTGAAAAATACCATGTCCACATATACTGAAAAAGCTTCGTAGGTTGGGATAAGATGAACGTATTTGGTACTTTGCTCAGAGTCACAACATGGGGTGAGAGTCACGGTAAGGCTGTAGGCTGTGTGATCGATGGTTTTCCTGCAGGTTTTAAGATAGATAAAGAATTTATCCGAAGGGAAATGGAAAGGAGGAGGCCTGGCGGTAAGTTTGCGTCCAAAAGGAAAGAGGTGGATGAAGTGGAGATACTGTCGGGGGTGCTCGATGATGTTACACTCGGAACCCCGATATCCATGGTGATCTGGAACAGGGATGTTGACTCCAGGCCGTATGAGGAGCTGAAAACTGTCTTCAGGCCGGGACATGCCGATTTCACATATCATGCAAAATTTGGTATTCGGGACTGGAGGGGTGGCGGAAGGGCTTCCGCAAGAGAGACGGCTGGCAGGGTTGCCGCAGGTGCTCTGGCAAAGCTGCTGTTAAACAGGTACGGGATAAAAATTCTCGGTTATGCACGGGAAATTGCAGGTGTAGGCTGTGAAATTGATGATGTCGAAAAGGCATTCGAAATTGCCGAGAAGAGTCCGCTGAGAATGCCCGACAGAAGTGCAGAGGTGGAGGCTGAGAAAAAACTGAAGCAGGCAATAAGCGAGGGTGACAGTGTTGGAGGTATCGTGGAGGTAGTTGCGAGAAATGTACCTCCGGGAATCGGAGAACCGGTTTTCGGTAAACTCGATGCCTATCTTGCATATGCTGTGATGGGAATCCCTGCAGTGAAGGGTGTCGAGATTGGATCGGGTTTCAAACTTGCAAAAATGAAGGGAAGTGAGAGCAATGATGAAATCGGATTAAAGGATGGAAAAATTAAGTTCAAAACGAACAATGCTGGTGGAATTCTTGGCGGGATATCCAACGGAGAGGATATCGTTATAAGGGCTGCCATAAAACCGACTCCCTCCATATCCAGAAAGCAGAAAACAGTTGACTATGGAAGTATGGAAGAGGTTGAGATAAGCGTTAGGGGCAGACATGACCCATGCATAGTCCCAAGAGCTGTTCCTGTGGTTGAGGCAATGGTTGCCCTGACTATCGCAGACAGCATGATGATTCAAGGGCTCATTCCGAGAAGCTTTCGGTGAAGGAATAAATACAACCTGTTACCTAAAATCTAATGTGTACTGCGGGATCGATGTTGGACTTAAGAGATGTCATGCTGCTGTTATTTCTGACAGATTAGAATTTTCCGGCCTTTTTGAGGAACTCAGGTTAGACAATATCATGGCCGCGGGGATAGATGCTCCACTGAGTTTTCCAAGCAGAGGGTCCTTCAGAGAGTGCGAAAAACTGCTGCTAAAGATGGGAATCCGGCTCTTTCCCTCCGGTGCTCCATTTTTCAGGAAAATCGCCATTAGAGGGATGGAAATTGCCGAAGAACTTAGAAATATTGGGATCAGAGTTTATGAAGTATACCCCTATGCAACAAGAGTGATTCTGAACATAGCTCCCAGAGCCAAGAAACGGAAAAAGGAAGGGCTAATGGAAATTCTTGGCTCTCTTTCGAGATGGGTTGAGATTGATGCCGTCTCACACGATGAAGCTGATGCGATTATCGCCGCATTAACGGTCAAAATGTACGAGGAAGGCAAGGGTGTGATGCTGAAGGGATCGGATGGAGAAATTATCGTTCCGATGGATCCAACACAGTTAAGACTGAGTTCAGATGGTAAAATTAATAATCGCCGTGAGTATGGGAATGTATGAAAATTTCCCCACTCTGCCCATCATGCCTGCTCAGCAGAGTATATTTCGAAGCCAGGCTTGTGACTGACGATGACGAATTGATTTCAAAATGTGTTGACAACTCCCTGAAAATCCTTTCGAAAAATTTTTCGAAACGTCCCGTGAACGCTCACCTTGCAACCAGAATACACAGAGAGGTGTACGAAATACTCGGTGTTGAAGACCCATACGCTCAGGTAAAAAACAGAGCCAACAGGGTTGCAAAGGAAGTTCTCCATGTTGCGGAGAAAACTGTAAGAGAGTCAGATAACCCTTTTAAAACTGCCGTCATCATATCGATAATTGGAAACAACTTTGACTACGGGGTTAGCGGGCACAGGGTTGTTGAGATGAACTTCCATGAGTTTCTGACAAAAAAGCTTGAAGAGGGTCTTGCGGTGGACGATGTTGAAAAACTGGAGGATTTCTGCAGCGGTAAAGTTGTCTATCTCACCGACAACGCAGGAGAAATATTTTTCGACACCCTTCTTATGAAAGAAATCAAAAAAAGATCATCAAGACTCACCGTCGTTGTGAGAGGAAGGCCGATAATCAGTGATGCCACAATAGAGGATGCGAAACTTGCTGGGGTCGATAAAATTGCCGACGAAATTCTGACGAATGGAAAGGGTGCCATCGGGATAATCAGGGAAGAACTACCCAAAAGAACGTTAGATCGTCTGGAAGAGGCAGATATAATAGTCGCAAAAGGGATGGCAAATTACGAATGTCTCTCAAATTCGGAATTCAGACCGATAGCATTCCTTCTGACTGCCAAATGCCATCCGGTCGCCAAGGACATTGGAGTTAAGGTTGGGGAGATGGTGGCGAAGGTGGTGAAATGAATCCACGGGAACGATCCCTGATAGACCTTTTCGCAGCTATGGAAGATTTTGCAGGTCCCGCACTGGAGTGCAACTACTACCCATGTCACTTTGACGGCCAGGACTGCTCCATCTGCTTCTGTCCATTTTACCCCTGTCTGATCTACCAGCTTGGTGGTGAACTGGTAGTGTCTTCGTCAGGCAGATATGTGTGGAGCTGTAAAAACTGCACCTGGATTCATGAGAAGGAAAACGTGGAGGAAATAGTAACCTACTTCACAGCGTTTCCTAGACAGCTTCTTGTTGAGGAGGGGTGGCACTTTTTCAGCAAAAGTCTTCAGGAAATCATTTTTGGAGAAGAAGTTGGGTGGTTCGAAAGCCGGGCATACAACCTGATGCCGGCCAATTTCTTCAACAAAACGTGTGAAACCGTTGTTGAGGGCGAGTTCCTTGATGTGATCCTGCACGGATTTGAGATAATTTCTGTCAGAAGGATTGTATCTCCAGAAGAAGCAGAGGGTGTAATAATCCCCAAAAAGTCTGGAGAAACCCTTATCGGACTTATAGAGGGGGAATTCGTCAGATGTACCTTATAACCACCTCAAGAAGGCCCGGGAGAAAAACAAGAAGATTTGCAAAGGTCATTGCAAGATTTTTCAACTGGAGGTACATCAACAGGGGTAAGCTCAGCCTGAAAGACCTGAAATCGATCTCAGAGGATTTCTGGATTATTTCAGAAGTTAAGGGAAATCCAGCAATAATGATCCTATTCAGAAAAGGTGATGAGGTACTGAGAATGGGCTTTACGGTTAGCAATATCAAAAAGGTCAAAATGGACGACAGTGCTGTAGTATTCAGGGGAAAATCCCAGATAGACCCTCTTATTTTCGGTGCCGTCCCTCAGACCAGGGTTGGAAAGAAACTTGCCAGAAAGGTCAATTTCACAAAAAAAGTTGTGGTCAGAGGCAATTTATGGCAGTTTTTTTATGGTAACGAGTTGCTTATGACGATGAAAATTCTTTATTTCAAAATCCAAAACTCTCACTGAAGTCCATAAACTCTGGTGGAAGCTCATCGTTTCCTGCCTCGTCCATAACCTCTTCCTCAACAAATATCGGGCAGGATAGCCGAAGTGCGATGGCAATGCTGTCACTCGGTCTTGCATCAACCTCTATTGTCTTATCATCCTGCTTCAGAACAAGCCTGGCGTAAAAGGTGTTGTCTATCAGATCATCAATTACTATCTTCTCGACCTTGGCATTCAGCTTTCCTATAACATCCACCATCAGGTCATGAGTCATGGGTCTGGGAGGAATGTCTCCTTGAAGAGCATAATATATCGAAAGAGCTTCGGCTATTCCAATGTATATCGGCAAAATCCTACCATCCTCCGTTCTAAGAACAACTACGGGAGATTTCCCAAAAACACTTTTCACGGCAAACAAACCAAACACTTCTGCCAGCAACACAAATCAATCTACGTTGCAAAAATATTAAATATTTTTTGCTGGGGAGTCAAATGTTTTCTCCCTTATAAATTCCCCGGTACTCCTCAGTTTCGGATGTAAGCCTAATAAACACGAGCTGAACGATTCTGGCGTTTCTCGAAAGCCATATTCCTGCTTCGTTGTAAACCACAATTCCCACCTCACTCCTGCCCTCATATCCGGCATCCCAGACGGCTGTCAGAACGTTTGCCCCGCATCTCACCAAGGTTGATCTCGGCCGTGCTATGGCCATCAAATCCCTTCCGATCTTCACCACCTCGTTAAGATACGCTCTGTAAACCCCTTTTGGAAGATAAACCCAATCTCCGAACTTTATCTCCTCTAAGTCTGGAAGTTCCCTTCTGCTGTTATCGAAATCAACCCTGCCACAACCCCTCAGCTTTGCCACAGCCTTCAATGTACAGTCAAAGCCGTTGGGCTGCAACTGCGTTTCAAGATCCACATAATCCCTGATCAGCCCTTCTTCCACGATCCTTCTCCTGATCTCATCCTTCGATAGAACGGCCATGCAGAAAGTTAAACAGAATCTAATATTTCTTTCTCTTCAGAATATCATCCACAAAATCAACATAAAACGTGTCAATTTCATCGTAACTCTTTATAATTTTGGCAACTTCAACGGCAATTATGTGGGAGCACGGCTTTAACCCTTTAAGATTAACCAGAAAATCAGGGCATGTGCAGGAGTTTTCCTCAACAATGTACTCTTCCTTACCAACCACCACAAAAAAGTCCCTGTACTTCTTAACCCTCCCCTCCCTCACGTACTCAAAAGCCTTCTCGCCTCTCCTGCCAAAATTGAGAAGCAGGGCCTTGTAAAGCTCATATTCATTACTGCTCTTTGCGGCCCTTACGACCTCACTCGGTAGATACATCTATCTTGCTCAATTCCATTACCGAATTTATCGCATCTACCCCGTCAAGCCATATCAGAACCTCGCTATCCTCCGGTAGATCAAGTTCCGGGAGCTGTTCACCCTTAATTACCTTTGCCCCTATCCTCGCAACCGCATCAAGAGAGGCTTCTAGGTTTCCCTTCTTTTCGCCTGCCAGTGCATCCTTTACCAGAGAGGCAAAATCCTTTCTGCTGAACTTCCCCTCAAAGTAATACCTGAACGAGAGCAGTGCAGCCCTAATGCTCTCCAGTGTGAACTGGTAGAGCTCATTTTTCAGTTCATCCCCAAAATCATGGTTTGAGAGGATCCCGGTTATTTTGTCTATTTCCCTCAGAGCATCTGCTTTCTTGATTTCTCGCTCTTTAACGGCCCTGACGAGATTGAAACAGGCAATTATCATATCTTCCAGCATCTGGTCGAATACCGAGAATGTATCTGGATCGTCTTCTTTAATCTCGGTTTCCTCGATTTTTCGAATCCAGTTGTTCAGTCTTGACTCACTGTAAAACTCCATAAAAATAGTTGGTCAGGAGATTATAAGAATTTTGATAAAACTTTTTTAATCTGAATCCATAAAGCCGGTCATGCGTGAGTACAGATTCAAACGGGGATTCAAACCAACACCTGAAAGACTCGAAGAGATGCTGGAAAAACATTTTGGTGGGTTTGAAGTTGATGGCAACTACTACATCGTAAGAGACTTTGGAGCAATAGAAGAACTGAAACTCAAACTGGAAAACAAACGGCTTTACGCAGAGTCAAAAACAAGAATGACTGATGATGACACTGCACTGAAAACACTGAAAACCTACAACAGGTTTCTCGAGGAGCTAACCGGATACACTGCAAAAGAGAGGCAGAAACTGATGAAGAAAGAGGCGGAAAAATCCGGTTAATCCCATCTTACCTCCACATCTTCTATTCTGAAGTCCGGCCTGACATAGGATTTTTCAACGGGAGTTACATAACCATGTTTGTACATTAATAGACCGGTGTAGGCAATCATGGCGCCGTTATCTCCCGCCAGTTCTTTCGGTGGGGTATAAAACCTTGCCCCCCTGTCATCGCACATTACTCTGAGCATTTCCTGAAGTCTCCTGTTCGCTGCCACACCCCCGACAAGCAGTACCTCATTTAAGCCCAGATAGGCAAGGGCTCTTTCAGTAACCTCTGTCAGTATTGCAAACGCCGTTTCCTGAAAGCTGTAAGCCACATCCTCCGGCGAAACTCCAGAATCATATAATTTCTGGGCTGCCGTTACCATCCCGCTGAACGAGAAATCCATGCCCTTTACCACATATGGAAGCGGGTGGTACTTCTTTCCATTCTCTGCCAGTTTTTCAATCTTGGGACCGCCGGGATGTTTTAAACCCATATACCTCGCAAGTTTGTCAAGCGCATTTCCAATTCCGATGTCCAGGGTTTCACCGAAAACTCTATACCTGTTACCCCTTCTTGCAATAACCTGACTGTTGCCTCCGCTGACGTACAGCACAACGGGCCTCTTCGCCCTTGTTTTCCACCTCCCTACCTCAACGTGGGCCAGACAGTGGTTAACGCCAACAAGCGGTTTCTTAAGCTTTACAGAAAGCAACCTCGCCGCTGTAGCAACAACTCTCAGGCAAGGCCCCATCCCCGGACCCTGAGAAAAGGCTATGACGTCTATAGAGTCTCTTTCAACCTTATCAAACAAACGGGAAAGTAAGGGGGCCATTCTCTCGCTGTGATGCTGAGAAGCTTCCCTTGGATGTATGCCCCCTTCTTTAGGCTGATATGGATCGTTCAGCAGTGCAATTACATCATTCTCATTAACCACTCCCACGCTGAGACTCCAGGCGGTGCCCTCAATTCCGAGAGCAATCATTTCTTCTTGAACTCGGTGTACCCGCACTTACCACAGCTTAACCTGTCTTTGTGTTCTGCCAGAAAAACACCTTCTCCGCATCTCGGGCAGAACTTTCTCTTCCTGACGACTTTCTCACCTTTTATTTCATAAAGCCTGTGTATGCTCTCAGCACCTTTTGTCATTACGCTCCCTCCTCAGATACCTCTTCACCTGCTTCTCCCTCACCGGACGCCTTGAGATTTCTCTCTATGATGTGATCTTCCTCAATAGACTTTAAATCGTCCACTGTGTCGTATATCTTAACGTAGCTTTTCGCCTCCGTTTTACCGAACTCGGTTTTTATGTAATCTACTACAACTCTTTCAATCTCCGCATTCATCAGGCCCGCTATTTTCGCTCTGACATCATGTCTTGAAGGCGTCTTTCCCTCAAAGCTAAGCCGGCAGTAAACTTCCCTTCTCCTGAGCAGCGGGTTGTATCTCTCACTCTCCACGTAAACCTCCAATCAAATCACCTCCTGTCAAATACCTTAGCTCCTCGCAATCTTCAACCACTTCCATCCTTCTTAAGAGGTTGAGTATTAGAATTTTCTTGTCAACATCTACCTTCAAAGCGACAACACCCTCTCGAGGCTGACCATAAATAATGAGCGAATTTTCAGGGAGGAGAATCCCAAGAGGAACCACAGCAAGATCTTCCTCTCCGTCTACGAAAACCATGACTTTTTTTCCATCATCAGCCAGTTCCACGGCTTTTTTCAAATCCGAAATTAGTCTGCAGGAAACATATCCGGCAGGATTCCAGGTTTCAATTCTTTCATCAAAAACCTCGGTTTCAAACTCTACGCTATCCTCCCTCAGGGTTTTTCCGTCAATAACTGCAATATCCGGAATCACGCCAACCTTCACGGCTGATGCTGAAACAAGGTCTCCAACACAGCACAGAAGTCTGCAATCACCTATCTCCTCGACCTCAAGTATCAGCCTCTCACCACTGCCCCTGTACAGTTTCCCATGAGGCTTTGCAAACTCTTCTCTCATGTTTTCCGGTAACCTCAGACCTCTGAGCCTCATCTAGCCAACTCTTAAGGCGTATTTACCCGGGATCTTAATTTCCAGTCTTTTTGCTATTTCACTTTTCTCCGGGTCGATTATTACAACATACCCGTACCACTCTTTTGTCAGCTCAGTGCTCCCGCAATTTTTGCAGATTGAGGAATCCATACTTATGAATTTGCAGTTTCTGCATGCAAGCTCAGCCATTACAGTTCACTCTCCTTTTCCATCTTTTCAATATCTTCATCAATCCACTTCAGGGCTCCAAGCCACGGCTGACGCATTGTCAAACCAATTTTACTCTTTTCCGGTTCCCTCTCCTTCAAACTCAAAGAGACGATCCTGGCCCTGACGTGATCGCCTTCCTGCAGTACCTTCTTCGTTTCTCTACCCACAAGACGTTTGTTCTTTTCATCAAAAACCATGTAATCGTCGGTAACCTGGCTCATGTGCAGGAGAGCATCAAAAGGACCGATTGAGACAAAGGCCCCAAATTCAACAATCTCAATTACCTCCCCTTCGACGACCTCCTGATGAATCGGTTTAAAGCATATTGCATTGAAAGTGACATCAAAATAAACAGCTCCGTCTCCTTCTATTATCCTTCCCTCCCCCACGTCCTCTATACTCTCAATTCCAATAATCATGCCGTATTCCCTATCAAGCCTCCCCTCAAACTGCTCCCATAGGAGAGAGTTGATTACCGCCTCGAGATCCTCTCCAAGTTTCGATGGTGGTACCCTTACCGTATCACGGAGCTTTATACGTGCATACATAAAATCATCACCGCAGGTTTTGCTCGTATGTGAGGCAATATAAATTTAACTAAGGCGAGACATGTTGATGATAGTAAGCTTGAGTATTTTTAAAAGATCAGAAAATTTAAATACATACTTTGATAAGCAGAGTCATGGTTGTGAGAAAACACATGCCGGTTATACTGATGCTCATATTAGCACTTGCAGGTGTTTCAGCAACAATGGTGTACTTCTCCTCAAAAATAACAGTTGACATACTCCCGAATGACATGAAGGTGAGCCCATCTTCATTCAGCCTGGATATCGCCGCAGGAGGGCACTACGTTAAGAAAATAACCATTAAAAACTACGGAAAAGAGAGGAGGGTCTATTTTGAGGACACCGTTGAGGGTACGGATCCCACAAAGATCGACATTTCGTACCACAGAGAAGATGGCACCAGCATTTCCAGCAGCAACAGGCTGCTAATCCCTGCCGGAAACAGAGATAATCCATCAGAGATTACAATAAACGTGCATATCGATGTTGATGAAGATGCACCCTCCGGTTCATACTCGATCTTTATCTCCTCAAAGGGCTGACCCCAAAAAATTAAAAATACCTTTTGAGTAAGGGCAAGAATGGGAAAAATAGCACTTGTTTCCCTTGGAGGGGCGGGAACGGCTATAATGAGAGAAATAATCAGACTATCCGAAAAGGATTACGACATGTTCAATGTAAACAGCAGGAAGGTACTCGAAGGACCAAAATTTTACGGGTTTGAGGAGATCGAGGTTCTTGCTGATGAATTGAAGGATTACGAATGCGTGGTCATGACCGCCGGACTCGGATCCACCGGTGGGGATGCGCTCGTTAAGCTTCAATCCTGCCTAAAAGATGTTAGGAAAGTCTGTTTTGTTGTGTCCCCATTTTACTTCGAGATAGACAGGCTTATGAGATCAAGAAGTCAGATCAGCCAGATACTGACCGGAAGTTTTGAGGGGGCTGTGGTGGGGCTGAACTCCATACTATCCGGAGAACTGGAGGAAAACGCAGATACCAGAAAGGCTCTGGAAGAAGCAATAAAAAAGTTTGACAGGGAGATGGCATCAATGATCCTGGACATGATGATGGAACTTGAATGAAAAAGGTTATCTACTTGAATGCAATTTTTCACCGATGATTGACGAAAAAAATCTAAAAATTATGGAAGGTATTGCGAAAGGGTTGTCACTTGATGAGATCGCCGAATATGCCGGGGTATCAAAGAAGACAGCGTACAACAGGATTAAAGTTCTTGAAGACATGGGAGTAGTTAAAAAGGTTAAGAGGACATGGGAAATTGATTACAAAAAGGCCGACTGCGATACGATCGGGATTCTGCTCCTTGGGGTGCACAACGACTACGAAGGTTTGCAGAAGATAACATCGAGACTTCAGAAATTTGACTTTGTAGAGAAAATCTACAAACTTGTTGGATCAAACTACAACCTCCTAGTTGTGGTGAGGTACAAGAATCTCAAAGAACTTGTTTCGGAGGGCGAAAAGTTTTTCGAGTGGCTGCAGAAGAGCGGTATAAAAATAGACTCAATGGCCCAGTTCGTCGGTGAGACGATAAAAGACAGCCAGAGGACGATTCTGGTGTAAACTTTATTACAATTTTGTAGTAAGAAATTGAACTTTTTGAAACCATTTGAGAAATTTTAGCCGGATAAGTGGAATAAATCAAGAAAAATTTAAATATGATCATGATTAAAGCCATCTATGAAGGTTCTGGTTGTTGGAGCAGGTACGATGGGGCATGGAATCGCTGAAGTCTGTGCCCTTTCTGGATTTGAAGTGATTCTGTGTGATATCAATGAGGATGTTCTGAAGAACGCAATGAACAGGATAGTGTGGAGCGTTAGGAAGCTCGAGTCAAAAGGAAAGATAAAAAAGTCAGACGAAATAATAAAAAAGATAAAAACAACCACAGACCTGGCAAATGCTGCGAAGGAGGCTGATTTCGTAATTGAGGCTGTTGTGGAAAAAACAGAGGTAAAGCATGAGATATTCAAGATCCTCGATGAAAACTGCCGAGAGAATGTGATACTATCAACAAACACCTCAACAATCCCGATAACCGACATTGCAAGCGTAACAGGGAGAAAGGACAGGGTTGTTGGACTGCACTTTTTCAATCCTCCAACGCTTATAAAGCTTGTCGAGATCATTAAAGGTGAAGAAACGTGTGACGAGACGGTCAAAAAAACAATAGAGTTCGCAAGGTCTATCGGAATGGATTACGTACTGGTTGAAAAAGATGTTCCGGGATTTTTGATAAACAGAATAAACATAAGGGTGTTCGTTGAAGCCATAAGACTTCTTGAGGAAGGTTTCAAGCCAGAACAGATTGATGCCTCGGTTAAATACAGAGCGGGGCTTCCAATGGGTCTTTTTGAAGTTGTAGATTTCAGCGGTGTTGACACCGTTTACAACGTTCTTCAGGAGGTTAGAAAGAGAGGTTTTGAAGTTGTAGTTCCGGAAATGCTTGAGAATATGGTCAGAGAGGGCAGACTCGGAATGAAAACTGGAAAAGGATTTTATGAATATTCCGGGTTCTACGCCAGGGCAAAAATTTCAAAAGACCTTGCTTACACCATAAATCCGATACAGATTCTCGCACCCGGTATAAACGAGGCAGCATGGTTGATAAGAAACGGGATCGCAACCAGAGAGGATATAGACAAGGCTACGGTTAAGGGAATGGGGTACCCAAAAGGCATTCTTGACTTTGCTGACAGCTACGGACTGGACAGAGTTGTGGTAGTTCTTGAAACGAGGAAGGGGAAAACAGGACTAAAGGAATACATCCCGGACCCGCTGCTTACTGAAATGAAGGAAAAGAAAAAGCTCGGAAAGAAAACAGGAGAGGGTTTCTATAAGTGGAACTACGAACTGCTGGACTTCGGACCTGTCAGATACGAAAAAAGGCATAACTATGCGATGATCACCATGCGTCGACCTGAGAAACTTAATGCACTAAATGAGGAAATGTGGAAAGGGCTGACCGAAGCTTTCAGGAGGGCAAAAGAGGATAAGGACGTGAGAGCTGTTGTTATAACCGGAGAAGGAAGGGCATTTTGTGCTGGAGACGACATAGCTGTAATGGGATCGTGGAAAAGCTTCAGAGATGGGGTTGAGTTTTTCGACAACGTTGCCATGCCGTTAGTTGATGAGCTGGCAAATTACGACAAACCCATAATAGCTCTGGTAAATGGCAATGCTTTTGGAGGAGGAATGGAGCTGAATATGTTCTTCGACATAGTAATAGCGAGTGAAGACGCCAGTTTTTCAATCCCTGAAGGTCTTATCGGTGCCATCCCTCCACTCGCCTCATCTTTCGGCTACGCTCTCTTCGGAAGAAAAATAGCGAAGTATGCACTGACCGGAGACCCTATGGACCCCATGGAGGCCAGAGAACTTGGTCTTGTTGACGTCATTGTTCCCAAACAGTGTCTGGAAGACGCAGGAATAGAGTACGTAGACAAGGTGTGCAGAGTCGCACCTCTCGCAGCCAGGGCGATAAAGAAGTCCATGAACGCAGTCAGACAGCTTTACAGGAATCCACTTGAGATCGCAGGAAGGGAAATAGAGCTTTTGATACCAACTGAAGATTTCTCTGAAGGAATGAAAGCATTTGTACAGAAAAGGAGGCCTGAGTGGAAAGGAAAATAGTTCTTCTTTTTTTAAAAATAGGTTGGTCATTTTCCTTCCAAAATCAAACCTCGGCCAAGCTGCGACAGCATAGCCCCTCGAACATTTGTGTAAGCGTCTTAATGGTCTGTCAATTGTTGATGAGTACCATGTATACATTATGAACACTTGATAAAAAATTTTATATGCAGTTAGATGTCAAAATACAGTGGTGATGGAATATGGAGTACTCGGACATTGTTGAGACCATGAGGGGGCTATACAAAATGGGCTTTGCAAGTGGGAAAACAACCCTGGACCTGATGAAGGTCGGAATGGACAGCTACGTGAACATGTACGGCATACATCTCAGCCATTTTCTGCCTTCTGAGAGCTTTGAGAGTGTGAAAAAGACGATGGATATCTACCTTGACTCGCAGGCGAAAGTTTTGGATAACTTCAAGAAACTTCTGGAACAGATCGAAAAGCAGCAGGACGAGATATTCAACAGGCTGACTGAAATAAGCAAGACCCCGGAGAAGAAAAAATCCAGTTAATTTTTAATTTTTTGGAGGTCTGATCATGATTCAAGACCACGATTATTTCATGAACCCCTTGCCCAAAGAGTCCCTGGAGCTGATCAAGAGAAACATGAAAATAAGAGATGTTTTAAAAAAGATCTATGCAGATTACAGATCCAATCTGAAGCCCAATCCCAAAGATTTTGAGACAATTTTCAACGAGATATTCAGGTACTTCTTCCGACCGCTTGAAACTGCAATTTTGGGGACAATGCAGATGATACTTCTGCTGCCAACAAGGAAAAACATGAGGCTGTTTGAAATATACGGTGATACCCTCCATGCATACGAGGAGCTTTTAAAATCGATAAAAGACCATCTGGAACTGACAATGAAAGCTTACGAAGTGTTTTTTGCGGAACCAATCAAAAATGTGAAAGACTTCATGGTGGATAACGAGCTGGAACTGCACGAGTTTGAAATATACAGACTTGTTGCTGATTATCCATACACCATAACTAACAGGGCAATCATGCATATCTCAAAATCCTTCGATTCGTGGGAGAGATTCTCCGAAGCCTATTTTCTGTTCAAGGGCCTGATGAAGGAGACGTACATGAGAGCCGTGAGTGATTTCATTACTGCCATGAAAGATGGGGTGTTTGAAAATTATTCAGATTTTGCAAATGAATTCTACAGCATTGCTGCGTCACATTTCGACCTGCTGCTGAAATCTGATGAATACCTGGAGGTCCAGAGAGAGATGAACTCAAGTTTAATGGATCACATTTTCCACTTCAGAAGATTTGCCGAAGAAGTCTTGGAAAACAATCCCGCAAGTCCTTTTGCCACACTGAACCAGATCGACGAAGCTTACAGAAGGATATCCGATCTGAGAAGGAAGATTCTCGAACTTGAGAGAAGGCTTGAAACCGGACCCTGAGGTGAAAATTTGCTCCAGCTTCCCGAAATCAAACCGGGAACGTGCGAATATGAACTTGAAATAGAAGACTGGCTGTTCAAACTTGCCCATTTTAAATCAAAACCTCGATACAGGGTGCCGATCCTTATTTGCTACGCCTTCATAAACCGCCCCTACATTCTTGACCTCAACAGGGAGGTCAGTGTAATAAGCAGAATGCTCGACGCTGGTCTCGATGTATGGCTGATAGACTGGGGATATCCCTCAAGGGCAGACAGGTTTTTGGAGCTTTCTGACTATCTGGATTTCATCGAAACCTGTATCGAACACATTACCGGAAAAAAAGGGGTCGAGAGTATAACCCTTCATGGATACTGCCTCGGTTCGACGTTGGCCGTCATATACTCCTCCATATTCCCTGAAAAAATAAAAAATCTCGTCCTTCAGGCACCTGCAGTTGACTTCTACACCACAAACACCCTGGCCCAATGGGCCAGAACAATTGAACCCGAAAAGATAGCCAGAGCTCTGGGAAACGCCACAGGAGATTTGCTGAATCTGTCATTCTTACTTGTTGATCCAATAAGACTGGTGGTCGGAAAATACCAGTCTCTTTTAGACAATTCCGAGAACACCGATTTCTTGAGAACGTTTCTTTATATGGACTGCTGGATCTTCGATTCACCGGCAGTTCCCGGCAACGTCTACGTGGAATACATAACCCGATGGTACCACAGAAACGAGGTGATTGAGGGGTTGTTCGAATACAGAAACAGAAAGGTTGATATCAACAATCTGACCATGCCCACGTTGATCATCGCAGGGCAGAAGGATCACATAACACCCCCCGAATCGGCAAGCTCCTTTTTTGAAAGAATACCATCAAAGGACAAGAAACTGATTCTATCGGACAGGGGTCACATCGGACTGACGGTAAGCAAAAGCTCTCACAGAAAGATCTGGCCAGAAGTTATAAGATGGATTGTGGAAAGATCCCGCTAGCCTGCTGGATTGTAAAATTTTAACTCAAAATCCCGGAAATGTCGGTGGTGCACACTTTCAGAACAAACTCTTTAAAAACCACACCATAATTTCTGCATGCGACGAAGGAGGCTGAGGAAAAAGGAGGCCAGGAGAGTTGTTTCCGAGGTTAGAGAGACTGCAGGAGTTGAGGTCGCAGGCGACATGGATGAGATCGATTTCGGTAACATCAAGATAATCCTGGTGGATAATGAGCCCGTTCTGCTTGAATACGATGGAAAATACTATGTTTCTGTCTATGGAGCCATCAAACTCAAACCTGAGAGATACAGAGTGACCGTAGATGAGGGTGCGCTTAAATTCGTGATGAATGGTGCCGATGTTATGAAACCCGGAATTGTCTTCGCAGATGAAAGGATTAGCGAAGGGGACTTTGTCTACGTCACCGTTGAGGGAAAGGAGAGTCCAATTGCCGTGGGAGTTGCCCTGTGCGATGGAAAAGAAATGGTCGGTGGAAAGGGCAAGGCCGTGAAGAACATTCACCACCTGAAGGATAAAATCTGGAGATATTTCTTTGGGTAAAGTTAAAATTATCTGAAGTTACCTTTTTACATGGCTCTTGGATTCGTCCTAATAAAGGTCTCACCGGGAAAAGAAAGAAGAGTTTACGATACCATTGCCAGACTTGAGGAGGTTGAAGAACTCTATCCTTTGTTCGGGGAATACGACCTGATAGCCAAGATAGTCGTTAGAGATTTCGAGGAGCTGAGCGATGTTGTTGTGAACAAGATAAGATCAGCCGATGGTGTCATTGAAACGAAAACACTGACAGGGGCGAAATTCTGATGTTAAAAGGGCTGAGAATTATAGCCGATAACAGAATTGGGGTACTCAGGGATCTGACGGCAGTTATAGCAGAGGAAGGGGGAAATATCACCTTTGCCCAGACTTTCCTGATTAAACATGGAGAACATGCCGGAAAGGCCCTGATCTACTTCGAAATTGACGGTGGTAATTTTGGAAATATCGTCGAAAAGGTCAGGAAGTTTGATTACATAATAGAGGTTGAGGAAGAGGAACCGTTTGAAAGGGTATTCGGCAAGAGGATAATCATCCTCGGTGGTGGGGCTTTGGTTTCGCAGGTTGCCATTGGTGCGATAAGCGAGGCTGACAGACACAACTTACGGGGAGAGAGGATCAGTGTAGACACCATGCCTGTTGTGGGTGAAGAGGAAATAGCAGAGGCTGTAAAGGCCGTCTCCAGACTTCACAGGGCCGAAGTTCTCGTACTCGCCGGTGGAATAATGGGGGGCAAGATTACTGAGGAGGTAAAGAAGTTGAGAAAAAGTGGAATAAGGGTGATTTCGCTGAACATGTTTGGCAGTGTTCCCCATGTGAGTGATGTCGTCATCAGCGACCCTGTGATGGCCGGTACCATAGCAGTTATGCACATAAGCGAGAAGGCAAAGTTTGACATTGACAGGGTGAAGGGGAGGCGGATTTAAGTAAATTTTATCAAATGCCCACTTAACTTGACCGTGTGAGATTCACGACAACGATCCTTCTGCTCCTGGGCCTCAACTTTGCCGTCATACTGCTAGCCCTGAGTGTGGGCAGCGCCGGTTATGATTATCTTTTCAGAATTATTAGCGGCAGCGCTGACGATACCGCAGTAAAGATAGTCTTCGAATACAGATTGCCCAGACTGCTGCTCGCAATGGTTGCCGGAGCGGCACTGTCATCATCCGGATGCGCAATGCAGGCCCTTTTCAGGAACCCTCTGGCAGAACCGTACGTACTGGGTGTGGCAAGCGGTGCAAGCGTCGGAGCTGCACTGTCCGTGGCTCTCGGCATTGAGGGAATCTATTCGAGAATGGGGCTCGCATTTTCCATAGCTCTACTAACCGCATACATCGTTTACATGATCGGCTCAGCATCCAGATTCAGAGACCAGACTTACGCCATACTCCTTGCCGGAGTGGCCATGGCAAGCTTTTTCTCAGGAGTGACGTCGCTGCTCATTTACTTTTCCACTCAAAACATGCATAAGGTAATATTCTGGCTGATGGGTAGCTTCTCCAATCCATTCATGGAGGAAGTGCTGTTTGCCCTGCCAGTTACAATCGCCGGCGTCATATACCTGATCGTAACGTCCTGGAACCTGAATGCACTGCTACTGGGAGATGAACATGCCAGTGCAGTTGGAATTAACGTCGAGAGATACAGAAGGTCACTAATTGCGGTGGTTGCTCTGCTCACCTCAGCAACTGTAGCCGTGAGCGGAGTGATAGGTTTTGTGGGAATTATAATTCCACACACCATGAGGATTCTGGTCGGAGAGGAGCACCAGAAGCTACTTCCATCAACAGTACTTCTATCAACAGCATTCATGCCTGCAATAGACATAATAACAAGGATCTCAACAAACGGCGAGCTTCCTGTGGGAGCAATTACAGCAATGCTCGGAGGTCCTTTCTTCCTCTACCTGCTGTTAAGGGGATCAGTATGAAGCTTGTAGTTAAAGGAGTTTCGGTAAGGCTCGGAAGCAAGGAGGTGTTGAAAGACGTAACTTTTGAAGTAAAGGAGGGGGAGCTTGTAGCCTTACTGGGTCCGAACGGCAGTGGAAAGTCGACAATTCTCAGAACGATATTCGGTTTGCTCAAACCACTCAAGGGAGTTGTGATGTTTGATGGAAAATGGATTGAAAATATGGAAGAAACAGCCAAGAAACTGGGATATCTTCCCCAGGATACACCTATTACCAACTTAAGAGTTATGGAAGTTGTTCTGCTCGGAAGGACGCCGTACATGAAAGGTCTGAAGAAGCCGGGTGAGGATGACCGTCGTATAGCGTTAAAGGCTCTAAGAGATGTCGGGATGGAGAATATGGCAGACAGATCTTTCTCGGAACTTAGTGGAGGAGAGAGGCAGAAAGTCATGCTCGCAAGAGTTTTTGCCCAGGAACCACAGATAATGCTGCTCGACGAGCCAACAGCCCATCTCGATATTGCTGCACAGATTGAGATAATGGAGATTATCAGAAATAAGGTTGATAATGGAATGGCAGCGATAGTTGCAATTCACGACATTAATCTCGCATCCTCCTTTGCAACCCGTATTTTAATGGTTAAAGACGGCAAGATCGTTCATGCAGGTAAATCCGTGGATGTCATCACCGAAGAGAGTATAAAGTATGTTTTCGGAGCAGATGTGAGTGTAAAAAGATACGGTCGAGGAGTGTACATCGTACCGAAATTCAGGAGGCCAGAGGGGACGGGGAGAGTTCATGTCATATGCGGTGGAGGAAGCGGAATAAACATACTCCACATTTTGAGAGAGGAAGGATTCGCTGTGTCTGCCGGTGTGATCAATGTTCTTGACACAGACTGGGAGATTGCTTCAGAACTTGGGGAGGTTGTAGACGAGGCACCATTTTCCCAGATAAGCGATTTCTCCCATGACCGAAATCTTAAAATGATTGAAAAAAGCGATGTCGTAGTTCTCTCAAACCTGAGTGTCGGATGGGGAAATTTCAAGAACCTGCTGGCTGCACTGCATGCTGCAAACATGGGCAAGCTGGTTGTGGTCAACGAAACCCCATTTAGCGAGCGAAACTTCGCTGGACGTGAGGCAGAAAAAATCTACGAAAAGATTCTGAAAAAGGCAGTTATTGTTAGAAATGAAGGTGAGATGCTGAATGCCATACGAAAATTACTGGACCGATAGCAGAACGCTCATAGTATCGGGAGACTTTTTTGGAGTTAGTACGGGCTTGCTCGGCGGGTGGGGGAGGGTGAAACATGCGTTTAACCACACCGTTGGCGAAGAGTTTTACAGCTCCGACCCAGTTGAATACCTGCGGAAGACTGCAAAATCCTACAATCTCAGATCTTATTTTGGTCTGCTGACCTCCGTTCCGATGGATAAGCTAAGCATCACGGGTTACGACAGGGTCACCGTTTTCACAACTGCTGGAGTTAAAAATCCCAACGAAAGAATTGGGACGATCAACATAATAGCAGTTTTTGAGTGCAGACTGAGCAGAGCAGCGATGTTAAATGCGATAATAACGGCCACTGAAGCAAAAACAAAAGCACTTCTGGAATCTGGATGCAACTTTACCGGTACCAGCACAGATGCTGTTGTTATCCTTAGCACCCAGAGGGGAAAGTACTACAAATTTGCCGGTCCCGGCAGCGATGTGGGTGCTATGCTGTGGAAATGCGTGATCGACACCGTTAAGGAAAGCCTAGCAAAATGGTAGCAAATCAACAATTCTTTACAGAATATCAACTTTCTTGGAAAATTTTTTAAAGCTGATATCAACCATTTCTGACATGAGAAAAATAATATTGATATTAATGCTGTTTGTTCTGACGGTTTGTCTGGCTCAAGCCAGTACTTTTCACGGAGATGACCAGAGAACCGGAAACTTTACTGCCAGTGTCGAGGTGTTACCGTCCCTTAACTGGACAGCTGAGTTGACGGGTCTGGTGGACTCCTCACCCGTTTACTACAATGGCCACATTTACGTCACCAACTGGTACGGCTGGGGAACATGGCAGCCGGGATTGTACTCGCTCAACGCCACTACAGGGGCGGTGGAATGGAAAAATGATTCAATCACAGGTGCATCATCTGTTGCAGTTTTTGGGGACAAGCTCGTTGTTGGGAGCCTCTCAGGAACCCTGTACTACGTCAACATCACCAGTGGGAAAATAGTCAAATCCGTGAAGCTCGAATCCTCGCCATCATGGTGGGGTATAGCCTCCTCCCCACTGGTCTACAATGGATCGGTATACGTTACAACTTTCTCAAATGGAACTTTGTGGAAACTGGATGCAGACGGAAATGTCCTTTGGCATTACACCTCGGGCGGTGAGATCACACCTTACTCCTCTCCATCAGCATACAACGGGCTGATATTTTTTGCAGGTAATGAAAGCGGGAAGCACGTTCTGATTGCCATAAATGAGAGCGGCGATATTCAATGGAAGTTTCCGGTTGATGGCAAGATAACAAACAGCCCGTCAGTTGGAGATGGTAAGGTATTCATCGCAACAAAAAGCAAACTTTACGCCATAAATTTTGACGAAAGTGAAGCATGGAATGTTTCGTTCAATGGTACAATATCTACAGCGGCAATTGCATATGGTAACATATACATAGGATCTTCTGATGGCAAGCTATACTGCTTTGATTCAAACACTGGAAACAAAAAATGGGAATTTGACGCCGGAGGGAAGATTGATTCCTCTCCTGCAGTTGCAAACGGCGTTGTCTACTTCGCAACAAATACCCCACATGGTACTCTCTACGCAGTTAACGCATTCACCGGAGAACTGCTCTGGTACTACCGCCTGACTCCCCCTTCCGGAAGCTATTACAACATCATGTCTTCGCCTTTCATCGCCAACAACAGACTCTTCATAGGTGCTGACAGCGGATACGTTTACTGCTTCAAATCAGGTGTTGTGGAGGTAAACGTTACCCTGTACCCCGGCAAGTATACGGAGAGAGCGGGAACAGGCAGTTACGAGGTCAACAGCACATCAGCCCTTGCGGCACTGCACTACGCTAGTCTTGGAGGAATTTCAGATGGGGCGGAAATCGGATTTAACTATTCCATCAATGATAGTTCTTACACTCAGGACGGCTCTCTGAATGTTTCAGCAATAATGGGCTTGCAGAACGACGGACTCAAATGGAGGTACTGGGTCAACGATGTCTCTCCTGCAGTGTCCCCCAACAAATACGAACTTTCCAACGGCGACACGATATACTACATTTTTGGAACAGACACACCACCGAACGCTCAGATCATGCTGAAGATAAACGCAAAGGTTATGCCGGCTGGTGTAAACGCCATTACAGTTTCAAACGGTGCTAGGGGTGGAAACATAACCTCCTGGGTTAATGTAACCTCCACTACAAGCGGCTGGTTTGTAATTGTTGTTAGCGGTACAAACGATAACGGAGAGGCGATAGCAGGTATTTCAACAGTCAGACTGAATGCAAATGAGGAGACGCGGGTACCCGTGCTGATACACGTCCCCCAGCTTGCAGAAACCGGGACATACACACTTTATGCAGGAGTTTACAGATTCGAGGATTACCCGAACAACCCGCTGGTTATCAGCAGCCCGGTTAGCTCCGAGGTGAGCTGATGCGCTGGAGCCTGATCTTACTATTTCTGGTTTTTCTCCTGCCACATGCATCGGCCCTCACACTTACCGTTAGCGGTGGATGTCTCAACAATCAGGTCACAGTTACAACAGATGAGAAGGCCACGATAATATTCAGAATGAATGGAGGAACTCCAGTTTTTTCAGAATCATCCCCTGACAGTCCAGCGTACTACATTCCCAGAATCACCGGAAATCTCAACATCACCGCCATTTCGGACGGCGATAGTACCACCAAAATTCTGACGATCTCATCATGCCAGAGCAGTGGAGGTGGAGGGGGAAAAGCTGTCACAGTTCAGCAGAACGTCCTACCCTATGGAACGTTTGAAGTTCTCGGCAAGGAAGTTGAGTGGAGAACTGCATATGGAGCACTTAAGAAGGCATCCGAAATCATGGGATTTTCGGTAACTCCCGAACTTACAGACTGGGGGATTTTTGTAAAATGCATTAAAGATCTTTGCAGGGGTGACATTGGTGAGACTTCTGGATGGATGTACTGGGTTGACTATCCGGATAAACCCATGCCCGGCGTTGCGGCAACTGACTACAGGATCTATCCGGGAGATGAGATTGTATGGTACTTTTCCCGCAGCATGAGTGACAGTCCGGAGAGCTCGCCCTACAGAATTTACATCAGCATAGGAGATAATTACGACATCAGCGTGAGTATGGTGTGGCCCTCAAAGGTACCTCCAGTAGCCGATTTTACCTACTCCCCATCCAATCCAATTGCTGGTGAGGAGGTTATCTTCAACGCATCAAACTCCGTGGATGACGGGCAGATTACGGACTACATCTGGAATTTTGGAGACGGCAAAGGTGCCAGAGGTGTAACTGTAACGCACGTCTACACCAACCCCGGCAGTTACAAAGTTACGCTGACTGTTTACGACAACGATGGTCTTTCAGACACCATAACCAAGGAGATAAACGTCAGTCAGCCCGGCATATTCGTCAATACAACAAATCAGACCATAGTCATTCAGCCGGGTAAAGTGAAGATTGTGCTCTCAGACAATGTTACCGAAAACCTGTCCATTACCGGTCTCACTCTTGAATCGGAGAATGCTGCCAGGGTCACCATATCCAAAGCCCATGCACCTCCCGGAATTATATACGGTACATTTTACAGGTGTTTCGAGATAAAAGCAAATGAGTCGCTCAAAGCCAGGATCGATTTCAGAGTGCCGAAAGACGCTGCCGAAGGCAGGAATGTTGTACTCATGAAGTACAACGGAAGCTGGTTCGAACTTCCCACCAAGAAAACGGGCGAGGACAGTGATTACATCTACTACTCTGCTGAAACCCGATCATTCAGCGTGTTCGCCATAACCATCAAATGGAATGACTTTCCCCTGAACTCAAGCAATGTAAGCATTCAGAAAGCATTGAAGTGGCTCAGGTCAATTCAGAACAGCGATGGAGGGTTTGCCAATCCTGGAGAGAACAGCAGCGTTGCAAAAACAGCATGGGCCATCATGGCTATAGTTGCGGCCCATCAGGACCCACACAAGTGGACAAAAAACGGTAAAAGCCCAATTGACTTCATGAGGGAGAGACTGAAAAAGGAAGTGGACACCATGGGTACAGAGGACTACGCCAGAACGATACTGGCTCTTGTCTATGCAGGCGAGAATCCGAAAAACTTTGCTGGAATTGATCTTGTAGGCAAATTGAAGTCCAGCATCAAGGATAACGGACAGATAGGAGACTTCGTATACAAAACAATCTGGGGAATACTCGCACTCACATCAGTTGGTGAGAATGTTTCCAAATCCGCAGAATGGCTGAAAGCGCAGCAAAATCCGGACGGCGGATTTTCATGGAAGGTTGGTGGAAAGAGTGATTTTGACGACACGGCTGCTGCAATAGAGGCATTAATCGCTGCAGGAGAGCCAAAGGATTCAGAATGTATCATCAAAGCTCTGAAATATCTGAAAGAAGGGCAGAACGATGATGGTGGGATGAGATACTTCGGAAGCTCTGCCAGTAATGCGGCAAGTGATGCATGGACAATACAGGCGCTTGTTGCTGCCGGTGTCAATCCCGCAGAATGGAAGAAAAACAACATCAGCGTAGTTGATCACCTGCTGAAACTCCAAACAGAGGAGGGATACTTCAGATACACCGAGTATCAAACTTCAAACCCCGGCTACATGACGGTCAATGCCATTATGGCTCTGCTTGGAAAGCCACATCCCATAAGGATTAACGCCTCAATTGCCACGACTACAGCACCCACACCAACCGTGACCACCACAGCTCCAGAGACAACCCAAACTCCAACGGTAAAGACGACCACCCAGGCCGTTCAAACCGTGACAACTGAAACCAAACCCACTCCCGGATTCTCCGTAATATCTGCCATAATGGCGATAGCTGCAATTACAGCGTTTGGAGCGATTGGGGGTAGAAAAAGATGAAAAAATTTTTCATATTACTTTTAATTTCTGCCCTACTCCTTCTATGCGCTTCAAAGCCCGTTGACAATCATGAGCACAGATTCAACTTAACGGAGATATTAAATGCCACGCCCGTTGATGATACCGGGCATGTCATAAAAAAAGGACACCCCAAACGCATCGTTTCGCTCGCTCCAAGCAACACCGAGATTCTCTTTGCCATCGGAGCTGGAGACAGGGTTGTAGGGGTTACGGACTACTGCAATTACCCACCAGAGGTGATTGAGAGGAAAAAGAATGGTTCACTGGTAAGCATCGGAGGGTACTCGACCATAAACATTGAAAAGATAATATCTTTAAAGCCAGATCTTGTTGTTGCATCCTACGGTAACGGCCTCGAGAACATCGAAACGCTGAGGAGGTTTGGAATCAATGTCATAGCCTTTGATCCGAGGACGATCGAAGACGTAATGAAAGACATCGTTCTGATAGGAATCGCCACCGGAAACTACGAAAATGCCACAAAAGTTGTAAGAGAGATGGCATATAAAATTGAGAATGTGACAAAGTGGGTAAAGAACAAGCCAAAAGTCAGGGTTGCTCACATACTGTGGTACGACCCGATTTACGTCAGTGGAAAAAACACTTTCATCGACGAGGTCTTCACTCTGGCCAATGGGGAAAACGTGTTCAAATTCAGTGGCTGGAAGGTTGTAAGTGTTGAGGATCTGATTGCAGCCAATCCAGACGTCATAATAGTCAGCAGCGGTACGGGTATGAGTGGTGGGAAGGACGTGGTTTACCAGTGGGTCATCAGCGATGACAGGTTGAAGGATATTAAAGCTGTGAAAAACGGGAGGGTATATGTGGTCAATGCAGATATCATTGATCGCCCATCCTACAGGCTTGCAGATGCTGTTGAGATAATAGCGAAACTGATCCACAAGTAAATGCATCCAAGCGGGAAAGTTACTTATATTCACGGAATTATAATTTTTTAGATGCGCCAAAGATTTGTGCTGGACACAACTGCAATAACAGATGCGGGTCTCAGGATTAAGGAGGGCTATGAATCCCTATGTGAGTCCGCCAATGAGATACTGAATCTGATAGCTCTTGCGAGGCTTAAACTGGACATAAGCTGCTACATCCCATATCCTTCAGTGTACACCGAACTGACAAGTTTTCTCAAAAGATACGGATGTGATGAGGATGTTTTTGCAAAACTCGACACATGGCTGGTAAAGAAGACCCCAAACAGATTTGAGGTCAAGATTCCTGCTGCGATATTCTACGACTACATAATAACGGTGAGGCAGAAAATGAACAGGGGCAGAAGACTGGCGGAGGAATACATACTGGAGGCATCTGCCATTACGTCCAAGCTTGAGGACAAAAGCAACATCGAAGTCGAAATTGGAAGCTTAATATCAAAGTTCAGAGACAAGTACAGGGCTGTGATGAGGCAGGGAATTTTGGACAGTGCTCCAGACCTCGATGTACTTCTTCTGGCAAAAGAGCTTGAAGCAGGAGTCGTTAGCAGTGACGCAGGAATCAGAAAATGGAGCGAAAGACTGGGGCTCAGATTTGTAGAAGCTTCAAAGTTTCCAAGAATGCTGAAGGAATATCTGAAATTGATGAATATGGGAGAGTTGAGTGAGGGTGAGGGGAGGTTAGGTTAAAAGACAAAAAATAAAAACTCTTGAGAAATGGTAAGGGTAGAGGTGGTAAAATGTTGAGTGTAAACGAGATTGCCGCAGAAATTGTTGAGGACATGCTGGATTATGAAGAAGAGCTTAGAATAGAGTCCAAAAAGCTTGAAAATGGTGCTGTTGTAGTGGACTGTGGAGTCAACGTTCCGGGGAGTTACGATGCGGGAATAATGTACACACAGGTTTGCATGGGAGGTCTGGCAGATGTTGACATCGTCGTGGACACGATAAACGATGTTCCATTCGCATTCGTGACGGAATATACCGATCATCCGGCAATTGCCTGTCTTGGAAGCCAGAAAGCTGGCTGGCAGATAAAGGTTGAAAAATACTTCGCAATGGGTAGTGGCCCTGCGAGAGCACTCGCCTTGAAGCCGAAAAAGACCTATGAGAGAATAGAATATGAGGATGATGCCGACGTGGCAGTCATCGCTCTGGAAGCGAATCAACTTCCCGACGAGAAAGTTGTGGAGTTCATAGCCAAGGAATGTGATGTTGATACAGAAAATGTATACGTTCTTGTTGCACCAACGGCAAGCATTGTCGGCAGCGTTCAGATATCTGGCAGAATAGTGGAGACTGCAATTTTCAAGATGAACGAGATTGGCTATGATCCCAAGCTGATTGTTAGTGGAGCCGGCAGATGTCCGATTTCACCGATTCTCGAGAATGATCTTAAAGCTATGGGATCAACCAACGACAGCATGATGTACTATGGCAGTGTTTTCCTGACTGTCAAGAAGTACGACGAGATTCTGAAGAACGTGCCAAGCTGCACAAGCAGAGATTACGGAAAGCCCTTCTACGAGATATTCAAGGCCGCAAACTACGATTTCTACAAGATTGATCCGAATCTCTTTGCTCCTGCCCAGATCGCCGTCAACGATCTTTCAACGGGCAAAACCTACGTCCATGGAAAGCTCAATGCAGACGTGCTGTTCCAGTCCTACCAGATTGTACCGGAAGAGTAAACTTCTCTTTCTTTTTAATCAGAAGATTTATCTTTCCACCTGTCAGAGTGTCATTCGTTGCCCCCGTGGGGTAGCGGATATCCTGAGGGGCTGCGGACTCCTCGACCCGGGTTCAATTCCCGGCGGGGGCACTTCCGTGCATTTGCTTGAAGGCCAAGATCCCTAGAGCTATTGCAGATCCAGATTGTCAATAACAGACTTCAATTTCCTGACCTCTTCAACGTACTTCCGATAGCCCAAGCTCTGTTATGGCCACAACAGTTCTGACACCCCTTGACGTTATGGCCTTCTTTCTCTTTATGTATCCTCTTCTTTCAAGCCTTGAAAGATGCGTTGATAAACTCCCCCAATCTATCTTTGTGGCTTTAGCCAAATCCCCCTCTGTGATCTCTCTAAAAAGGAAGAGAACAGTCATAATCAGTATTCTTTTCGGATTTACAATGTCTTCATCAAATATAGATCACTCTCTCCGCTGTTATGAATTCATGAAGGAACGCTACGAGATAAACCGCCAGCATCATGCTGATCGCCAGAAGATTTGCCACAAGCGGTGTCACCGAACCTGCAGGAAGGTAGATAAAGATCATGGAGGTGAAAATCAGCGTAATGCCCGCATACAACATCGTCCTACTCCTCCGTGAAATTAATCCAGCCGCCAGCAATCCAGAACCGAGAGAGGGGTACCATACGACAGAATAGTAGAGCTGCGTGGTGTGAATGACGAGAGGTAGAATTGAATAGGATATCAGAAAGGGGGCTGTCAGGGCTACGATGATGGCAGCAGCATTTTTCTTCCTGACACCTCTGCCAGGCGAAATGTATTTCCAAAGGGCAGTGTAAGCAATAAATCCAATAAAACCGGCCATCAGCAGCGAGATAACTACAACCAACCCGGAGATACCGAGCAGAATTAAAGCGTTGAACAGCATCGTGGAGGAAGCAAATAGTACCCCGAAAATTACCCACGAAAGTGACTGCACAATCCTGACTCTGTATTCTTCCAGCTTTAAAGCCGTCTCACCCAGTTCTTTCATTTTTTCCACTTCTCCTCCTGTCATCACAAAATATATTGCATCTCCGATATATATACATGGCTAAACTTTTAATTCAAGAGTTGCAATAATCCCCATTTCTGCAGTGGAATGACTTTCAGTCGAGCAAAAGCGAAATGGAGAACCTGATACCTTCCATCAGCGCTTCTAGGTCATCTCGAATGCCAGTTCTGGCCCTGAAACTGTCAATATCAAAACATGACTCATAGATCTTTCTGATCTCATCTCGGCTTAGACTCCTGCATACCCTGTTTTTGGCGGTGATGAGCTGAAAGAAGATATCGTTCATACTGTTGTACTCCTCCGCCCCCTGATCCCTCACCCACTCGCCCACATGCCACTCCATGCTCTCTTCATGACCCTTGCAGAACTCCTCCCTCACGAGATAATACTGAATTTGATCACCTACTCTGACTCTAGCGAGAGGATAGAGCCTGCATGCAGTGGGTCGATGTGAGTAAATCGCGCAGCCCTTCTCGCTGACGAAGGGACACTTTCCACTCATCTTCAGAACAACCACAGGCAGACCTGTAGCCGGACCGATGTGCATTTCAGTGTACTTTTCAAGGAACCCGGTTGTAGTTACACCCAACCCTCTTGCCATCCTCAGCACGTCATAGGGGGTTAGTGCAATGTTCAGATTCTGACAGCATTCGTTGAAGCAACTGATTCCGGGATAACAGGAAAATCTGAACTTATCCACAGGCTCGAGTTCCTGGTTCATGAAAATAAAAGAATTTCAAAGCCCAACAAAATCTTCGGGCTTCGGAATTTCCAGCTTCAGACCCTTTCTCTTTCTTACCTCCATAACAAAGTCCGTAACGAGATTCTGCGGAACTATCTCGAATCCTGCATGCTCGGTACTCCAGATTGCCTTTCCTGATGTGGCCCCTCTGATTGCTCCCGCAAATCCGAACATCT
Source organism: Archaeoglobus neptunius (assembly GCF_016757965.1). Taxonomy (NCBI): domain Archaea; kingdom Methanobacteriati; phylum Methanobacteriota; class Archaeoglobi; order Archaeoglobales; family Archaeoglobaceae; genus Archaeoglobus; species Archaeoglobus neptunius. Next base: position 52,261 of record NZ_JAEKIW010000006.1, read on the forward strand.
CCTTGACGGGTGCTTTTGCTATTATTGTGACCATATCTCCCTCAGTTTTCATCTCAAGAACCTGTCCTCTTCTTCCCTGAATTTCTCTGGTCACCGCACCCATCATTTCCTGTGGTACTGTGATGAACACCTTCTGGTACGGCTCAAGAAGTGACGGGTTCGCCTGAAGTATTGCTGCAAAGATCGCTGATCTTACCGCAGGAATTACCTGTGCAGGACCTCTGTGAACAGCATCTTCATGCAGCTTACAATCAACGAGCTTCACCTTCAATCCCATGCACGGTTCTCTTGCAAGCGGTCCCGCCCTCATGGCCTCTCTGAAACCCTCAAGGATGAGCTCCATGGTCTCATTCAGGTACTGTATACCCTTTGTAACATCACAGAAGAGGTTGCCTTCGTAGTACTCCACTGCTCCAGCAGCCTCCTCTCCCGGTAAGCCAGCCTCCTGCAAAATTCTTCTCCTCTCCTTCTTATCCATCCTCATGTCGACCGCACCTTCTTTGAAAAGCTGCAGTACCTTCTCCGGGAGAGGCTCAACTACAATGTAGAACCTGTTATGCTTGTTTGGCGATTTGCCCTCAACAACAGGGGATGTTGACGTTACGGTCTCTCTGAAAACCACAATTGGTGGCGAGGTTATTACCTCGAGGTTGTAGTCCCTTCTGATTCTCTCAACCTTAACTTCCAGATGAAGCTCACCCATACCGCTGATGAGGTGCTCTCCAGTTTCCTCATTCAGAGTTATGTGGAGTGTTGGATCCTCTTTGGCTATCTTCCTTAGGACTTCAATCAGTTTTGGCAGATCCCTCGGATTTTTGGCCTCGATGGCCATCGTAACCACGGGTTCGCTGTAGTGCTTTATGCTCTCGAAAGGTGTGAAATCCTCAATGTTCGTGCATGTTGATCCTGCCACTGCATCCCTGAGCCCAATAACGGCAACGATGTTGCCCGCTGGTATCTCGTTAACCTCAACCCTCCTCGGACCCATGTAAAGTCCTACGGTCTGTATCCTGTTCTTCGCCTTTCTGTCAACAATGAACAGCTCCTGGCCGGGCTTTAGGGTGCCGCTGAATAGCCTACCTACGGCAATCTCACCTGCCTGAGGTTCAACAACGATTTTTGTTATCATCAGAGCTATGGGGCCCTTGGGGTCACACTTAACCATTGCCTGTCCAACCTCACTGCTGATATCTCCTTTCCATATAACCTTAATTCTCTCTTTCTGTGCCTCAATCGGTGAGGGGAGATGCTTGATAACCATATCAAGGACAACACGATATAGCGGGGATTTCTTTGCCAGCTCCTTCACTTTCCCCTCTTTAAGATACTCATAAACCTCTTTGAATCCGATTCCGGTAATTTTCTGAGCTGGAACGCTGACCGCCCAGTTGTAAAGAGCCGATCCGAATGCAACACTGCCCTCAGAAACCTCAATCTTCCATTCCGAATACTTGTCGGGCCTCATTGATTTGATTAGCTTGTTGACCTCCGTAATGACTTTGATTAGCTTCTCCTGCATCTGCTGCGGTGTCAGCTCAAGCTCTTTTATCAGCCTGTCTACTTTGTTTACAAAAAGAACCGGTTTAACGTTCTCCCTCAAAGCCTGTCTCAGAACTGTTTCTGTTTGTGGCATCACTCCCTCGACTGCGTCCACAACCACAATTACGCCGTCTACAGCCCTCATTGCCCTTGTAACGTCTCCGCCAAAATCAACGTGTCCCGGAGTGTCTATGAGATTTATGAGATAATCCTCACCCTCATATTCGTGAACCATCGAAACGTTGGCAGCATTAATCGTTATACCTCTCTCCTGTTCCTGTTCGTCAAAATCGAGATATAACTGCTGTCCCGCGAGCTCCTCACTTATCATCCCCGCCCCTGCGAGCAGGTTATCGCTCAACGTGGTTTTTCCATGGTCAATGTGTGCAACAATACCCATGTTCCGGATTTGCTCAGGTTTCCACATCAACTCCTTGATTTTATCGACTTTCTTGGCTCTTGCCAATCCCATCACCTCGCTGACTTGGCTACTCTCTCAACTTCCTCTTTCTTCGAAACGGCGTAACTCCTGCTTTCATTATTGGCCGCAGCAATAATCTCATCAGCAAGACACTGAGCTATGCTCCTTTTCGACTTGAACGCCGCTCTTTTAGCCCCTTCTGCAATATTCCTGAGAGCTATATCGACCCTTCTTGAGCTTGAAGTGTCAACTGCTTTTGGAACTGCAATTCCACCATACTTCAGCCTGACCACTTCTTCTCTTGGTCCTGCATTGATGATAGCATCAACGAGGACCTGAATCGGATTTTTCTTCGTCTTCTTCTCAATAATCTCAAATGCCTCCTTAACTATATTGTAGGCGAGAATCTTCTTTCCGGTATTGTAACCTCTCCTCATCATTTTGTTTATCAATCTCTCGACAATGAATACCCTTTGTTTTGCAAAGGGCGTGTTTGCATGCCTCCCGTGATTGTGGGGAACAAACTTCGGTTCCAGGCAGATGTATCCTTCCAGTGCAGGGTCACCTATCTGAACCTCCTCTGGATCGTATTTTCCAAACACCAGAAGCTCTTCCTTTGTAAATCCGTATTTCATTGCCTCACCTCAGTCTCTTTTCTTTTCTTCCCCTCACAAGCTCTCTCAAACTTGTGTTGTTTACCTTTACCACTTTGTACCTGACTCCTGGAATATCTCCCATGCTCCTGCCCATTCTTCCTCCAATTTTCTCAACAATCACTTCATCGTGTTCATCAATGAAATTGATTGCACCATCTCCGGGACAGAATGCTGTTATCTGCCTACCATTCTTTATCAACTGAACTCTAACAGCCTTTCTGATAGCCGAGTTCGGTTGCCTTGCCTCAATTCCGATTTTCTCAAGCACAATTCCCCTCGCCATTGGTGCACCCTCAAGCGGATCAGCTTTTGCAGCCAGTCCGAGAGTTCTCCTTACAAACCTCCTGTCACTCCATCTGAACTTCTTCTTCGTCTCGATGAGCTTTCTTGCTGCAAATAACCCTCTACCCATATCCATCACCTTACGATCACATCTTCAATATCGTGATGCCTTTTAGCCAGTTCCTTGGCTTTATTAATGTTTTTACCTCCTTTCCCAATCACTATTCCTTTTAAATCCGGACTTACACTAACCTGGGCGATCTTCACTCCACCTTTATCCATTAACTTGACGTTAACCTTTATGGGTTTAAAAATGTTGGCTATGAACTCAGCAGGATCTTCAGAATGCTCGATAATCTCTATCCTTTTTCCTATGAGCTCTTTTGCTCTTTCTACATTTATGCCTCCCTTCCCAATTGCAACACCCATGTCACCTCTTTTTACAACGAAAACCACTTTGTCGTCGTAAACCAGGCAGTCCTTTACACTCGCTCCTGTAAGGTTCTCAAAAAGTGTAAGGTATCTGATGCTCTCCGCTGAAAGCTTGACTCCCATGCATGACCCTCACAGGGGTTACTCTATCTCTTCCGTTATCGCCATCGCTGCAACGCTGAACGGTTTACCACAGAATGCTCCAAGCTCCATGTTGTTCCCCTCGTAGACCATTACCTTCACATCATAGCTCTTTATGGCCTCAAGAACGTCTTCAGGGCAGTTTGATGCTACAATCACTGCCTTTGCCTCACCCATCTTCAACGCTTTCAGTGTGCTTTTACTACCCAAGCGATACCCGCCGGTTTTCAATACGGCCCTTATCAAAGATTCCACATCCGTCATTTTCTACCCCCCAGCTTTAACACAAGCTCTACATCACCTGTACCGAGTTTTATAGGCTGACCAACAATTATATTCTCCGTAATACCCCTCAAATAATCAACCTCACCCTTCACCGCAGCATCCAGCAGATTGTTTACCGTCATCTCGAATGCCGCTCTGGCCAGTATGCTCTGCTTTTCTCCCGCAACACCATGCCTTCCTATCTGCCTCAGCTCCCCATCTGCGGTCATAACATCAGCCACGAGCATTATGTGCCTCGCATCCACCTCCAAACCCTGTTCTTCCAGAGTGTCCAGAGCCTCCTTGATTATAGCATTCCTTGCTGCTTCAATCCCAAGTACCTCGTATATCTCGTATATGTTATTTGTGGTGGTCCTTGCGAAGTCGACCCCCTTTATTTTCATCATCTTCTTCAGGTTTGAACCTTCCGTATAGAGCACATACTCGTTGTCCTCTTTTCTGATGATGACCCTCTTTATCTCCTTCAGTCCCATGACGACGGTATCCTTGAGCTTGTCAAAGGCAACCATTAACGCCTTGTAGCTCGGTTCTGTGATCTGAATAATGAAATTACCGCTCTCATCTTCCTCCACCTCGATCTTCAGAGCCTTTGATATCTTGTTCTTCAGGTCATCCATAGACAGTCCTTTTCTCTCCAGAGCTTTCGAGTCCGGTTTCACTATTATCCTCAGTCTCCTGATGTCCACCTCGATGTCCGCAACATCCCTAACGTAAGTTGCCTCAATCCTGTTGGCCACTTCTCTGGCCTTTTCTCTGTCTTTTGCATACTCTGGCAGCAGTCTTATGGTCATCATCGGTGTTGACGGATTCTTTCGGACATCAAGGATTTCAATAAGCCTTGGCAGACCGAGTGTAACGTTGATTTCTGCAACACCAGCATAGTGGAACGTTCTCATTGTCATCTGCGTACCTGGTTCTCCTATGGATTGAGCAGCAACTATACCGGCAGCCTCACCCGGCTCCATCAGATTTGCGAGATAAGCCTTAAAGCATTTCTCCACCACCTTCTTGGCGTTGGTTTTATTCAATTTATTTCTTTTAAGCTCAGCTTTAATTTCCTCTTTTATAGCAGGAGGAAAAGGATACTCGTTAATTATCGAATCATAATCTACTTCTTTTTTCATTTCTTCACCTCCCCCACGACCTCACGGATGATTCTCCTGACATCAACAGCTTTGCCCCTGAAGCTCCTCATTGGATCTGTTCCATCCTCTCCATATCTGAACTGAACCAGAGCTCCTGAAGTCTGCTCCCTTACAGTCCCATCATACTCAACTTTTAGATCCTGAAGGGCGTTGATCATCCTTCTCTGCAGATAGCCAGACTGAGAGGTTCTGACAGCTGTATCAACAAGTCCTTCCCTGCCTCCAGCAGCATGGAAGAAAAACTCAACCGGACTCAGACCTTTCTTGTAACTGCTCCTGACAAAACCTCTTGCCTCCGCCCCCAGATCCCCGGGTTTGAAGTGACTGAGAGTTCTGTTTGTGTAGGTGTACCCTCTGCTTATTCTCTCTCCTCTAACAGACTGCTGACCGATACAGGCAGCCATCTGGGTCAGGTTAAGCATCGAACCTCTAGCACCACTTACAGCCATGATAACGGCCGCATTATCCATACCGAGATGTCTCTGAGCTATTTTACCTGCCCTATCTCTGGCTCTTCCAAGCACCTGCATTATCCTCATTTCCAGTGTCTCTTCGATACTTCTGCCGGGCATTGGCTCAAGATTGCCATCTCTGTACGCCTTTATCAGCCTGTTCACCTCGTTCTCTGCTTCTTTCAAAACCTCGTCAATCTGCATGGCAGCTTCTTTCGGTATATCCTCATCATCGATCCCAACCGTGAAACCAAGCTTGCTTATTATCCTTATTGCAAGCTGTGTCATATTATCTATGAACTTCTTTGCCTCGTCCTTTCCGTATTTCCTAGCGATTTCATCGATAATAATGCCTTTAAACGCACCTACAGCTTTTTCATCTATAGTACCCTTCAGAAGTTTACCCTTCTCGATTATCACGTAGGCATCGTACTCACAATTCTCCCTCTTACACTCCTCACAGCCCTGACATATCTCAGCTTTGAACTCAAGCGTGAGATCCGGTAGTATGAAGCTGAAAATCTCCTTACCTGTGTATTCATCCTTTACAGGAATTTCGGATATCTCCACTGCCCTGAGCAGCTCCATTGCTTCTTCCCGGCTGAACTTTTTCTCACCTCTTGTCAGAAGATACAATCCGCTGATATGGTCATGGATGCCGCCGATAATCGGTCCACCGAATCTGGGAGAAAGAATGTGTTCCTGAACCGCCATCAAAATCTTCGCTTCTGCCTGAGCCTCAAGGCTCTGAGGGACGTGCAGGTTCATCTCGTCACCGTCAAAATCAGCATTGTATGGAGGGCATACAGCCGGATTCAGGCGGAATGTCTTGTAGGGTAGGACTCTCACGTAGTGAGCCATTATACTCATCCTGTGGAGTGATGGTTGCCTGTTGAACAGAACGATGTCACCATCCATGAGTTGCCTCTCGACGATCCATCCCGGCTCGAGTTTTTCAGCAAGCTCTTCTTTATTGCTCTCTATCACCCTTATCCTCCTTCCATCAGGTCTTACTATGTAGTTCGCCTTCGGATGTTCACTTCTGAGAACAAACTCCCGTGCTATTTCGATATTGCTGGGAGTTACAAATAGAGGAACCGTGACCTCCTCAGCAATCTCCTTTGGTACTCCAACCTCATTTATACTCAGACATGGATCTGGGCTGATTACAGTTCTGGCGGAGAAATTGACCCTCTTACCGGAAAGTGAACCTCTGAAACGTCCTTCCTTTCCTTTCAAACGCTGAGCAAGAGTTTTCAGCGGTCTTCCGCTACGATGTCTTGCAGGCGGTATCCCGCTTACCTCGTTGTCAAGATACGTTGTAACATGATACTGCAGAAGTTCCCATAAATCCTCGAGAATCTGCTGAGGTGCACCGGCTTCCTTGTTCTCCATAAATCTCTGATTTATCCTGATTATGTCCACCAGTTTGTGGGTAAGATCATCTTCACTTCTCTGCCCGGTTTCCAGAATGATTGACGGTCTGACAGTTACAGGTGGAACAAGCAAAACTGTCAGAACGAACCACTCTGGACGTGAAGCCTTTGGATTCAGCCCGAACGCAGGTAAATCATCATCCGGAATCTTCTCAAGCCGCTCCCTCACGTCCTTAGGCGTAAGCCTGTGATCCTCCTCGTAGAAAAATGTTGGCTTGTCAAATTTAATTTCGAACTGCTCAGCCCCGCAGTGAGGACACTTTTTCGCAGCTTTGGTTAACCGGAAGACCTCTTTGATTATATCCTCATAACTCTGGTTTAGCTCCTTCCTTCTCTCAATCTCACTTATGAACTTGTCTCTCCTGCTGTCTTTAAGCAGAATTCTGCCACATTCTCTGCAGGTACCGCTGAGGAGTCTTGCTATCATCTTTGCATATCCGACATGAATTACAGGGGCAGCAAGCTCGACATGACCAAAATGCCCCGGACACTCTCCCGCCTTTCCACCACAGGTCTTGCACCTCAAACCGGGGTCTATAACCCCAAGTCTTGTGTCCATAAGTCCTCCGTCAATTGGAAAACCATCATCATCATACGTTTCAGGAGTGATGATCTTTACAACACTCATTCTCCTTATTTCCTGCGGGGAGAGAACCTCAAACTTTAAAGCAGCTACTCTTTTTGGGATCATTATATCACCTCTATGCTTTATCTCCGAGAACTATTCTGGGAGCAATCATCATTGACTTCAGCTCATCCAGAAGAAGTTTGAATGCATAGCTCATTTCAACTCGGTGGATGTTGCTATCGTCGTCACATACATAGCAGTAAGCGGTGTGCCTTCTGTAGTCATAAGTTGCGATATGGCCACAGTTTCCACAAACCCATACGTCAACCTTGTCTGATTCCTCCAAAAGCCTGTCCTTAAGGAGTAATGCAGCACCGTGTCCTATCAAAACGTCTCTTTCCATCTCTCCGAACCTCAAACCACCCTTTCTCGCTCTTCCCTCTGTCGGCTGTCTCGTAAGAACCTGCACAGGACCGCGGCTGCGAGCGTGGATTTTGCTTGAAACCATGTGGTACAGCTTCTGATAGTAGATGACACCCACGAATATATCAACTACATATCTCCTGCCCGTTATTCCATCGTACATGACCTCCTTACCCGTGTGGCTGAATCCGTATTTTTTAAGGGTTGCTCTCAAATCTTCCTCCCGTTCACCATGGAACAGGGTCCCATCAACCCTTCTACCTTCAAGGCATCCGACTTTACCGCCAATCATGTCCAGAACGTGACCGACGGTCATTCTAGACGGTATGGCATGTGGATTGATTATCATATCCGGAACGATCCCGGATTCGGTAAATGGCATATCCTCTTCAGGCACAATCAGACCCACAACACCTTTCTGTCCGTGTCTGGAGGCAAATTTATCCCCCAATTCGGGAATCCTGTAATCCCTTACCCTGACCTTAGCGAGCTTTGAACCGCCCTCAGATTGCATGAGAAAAACAGCATCGACAATGCCTTTTTCGTTGCTCCTCATTGTTATCGACGTTTCTCTCCTCTTCTGCGGAGAGATCCCAAGTTCCGTAGGCTCTTCAAGGAATCTGGGTGGAGATGTTTTACCGATTAGCACATCATCCGGTCCTACTTCAGTTTCCGGAAATACCAGACCATCTTCGTCAAGATGAGAATATGCATCAGCCCCCCTGAATCCCGAAACGTCCGCTCCTGGAATTTCGAATTTGTCTTCCTGACCACCGGGGTACCTCATCTCCTCCGATTCGTACGTTCTGTAAAAGAACGATCTACCGAGCCCCCTCTCAATACTCCCCTTGTTCATTATGAGAGCATCCTCGATGTTGTATCCCTCATAGCTCAAAACAGCCACAACGAAGTTCTGGCCTGCAGGTCTCTCATCAAATTTAATCTCCCTTTGGGTGTCTGTTGTAACAAGCGGGACCTGGGGATGCTGGAGCAGATGTCCTCTTGTGTCAGTTCTCCACGCTAGGTTTGAATACGGTATTCCGAGGCTCTGTTTTATCATCGCAGCCCCCATTGTATTTCTCGGTGATGCATTGTGCTCGGCATAAGGAATGCTTCCCGTACAGATCCCCACAATTAGGGATGGGTCGAGTTCAAGGTGTGTGTGCTCCGGAGTTAGCTCATGCTCGTAAACAGCAACGTAGGCATTTTCCTCTTCCTCAGCATCGAGAAACTCAATAAGTCCCTGTTTCACCAGATCATCTATTGTCAGCTCACCATTCCTTATTTTCTCAATATGTTCTGGAGTTACAAGAGGTTTTCCATCTTTAACAATAATCAGAGGTCTCCTCGCCCTCCCAGGGTCTGTATTTATCCTGACCTCATTCGAATCGGAGTAATAAACGACATTAACCTGATTTGAAATTTTTCCCTTCCTCCTCATTTCACGGATTTTCTCAGCCAGTTCTTCTCCATTATCGTGAAATCCTATTAGGGCCCCATTTACATAAACTCTGCATTTCCTCACACTACTCACCCCTTATCGGAACAACACCGAGTTTGAACAGCGTTCTCTTAATATCCTCCTCATCCGTTCCCACGCTTACCTCAGCATATTCTGCAAAATTTTTGACAAGACCACAGTTTGGACCTTCCGGCGTTTCGCTGGGACATATTCTGCCCCACTGTGTGGGATGCAGGTCTCTTGCCTCAAAGTGCGGCTGAGAGCGCGAAAGAGGAGATACAACCCTTCTGAGATGGGACAAAACAGATATGTAATTGTGCCTGTCGATAAGCTGAGACACTCCCGTTCTACCACCAACCCAGTTACCGGTAGCCATCGGATGCATTATTCTGTCGGTGAGTACATCGCTCCTTACCGCAGTTGACATCTTCAACGGTCTACCCCTTATTTTCGCCCTTTCGAGCTGGTATTTCACGTCTTTAATCAATCTTAAAAAGGCCACGCGGAAAATTTCCTCCATAAGATCTCCGGCAAGCTTCAGCCTCTTGTTGGCATAGTGATCCTTATCGTCCTCTCTTTTCAAGCCAAGATAAAGCTCAAAGACTGCCTCAGCCATTCTTGCGAGGAAGAATGCTTTTGCTTTTCTGGAATCCCTGTCAGTTCCCAGATGTGGCAGGAAGTACTGGTCGATAACTTGCTCGGCCCTCTGGTTTCTGTACTCCCTGCTCTGTCCGGGTGCAACTCTGCGGCCTATGTATTCAATGGCCTCCTCATAACTCCCAACGTCAGAATCTTCAACATTCTGAAGCATATACTTCATAATCTCCGGGTTCGTGCTTACCATCTCTACTATTTCCTGGTCTGTCTCCACACCAAGCGCCCTCATCAAAGTCACAAACTTTATGGGTTTTGGAAGCTGAGGGAACGTGACCTCAAGAATGTTGTTCCTGCCCCTTTCTACCACTATCAAAGCTCGATAACCAGCTCTCTGGGAGAAACACTTGGCCAGCTCGGTCATTTCACCATATTTCTCCTCTCTTTCAAGCAAAATCTTGTTCGGAGACAAATCCTCAAGTGTTACAAGTGCCCTTTCGGTTCCGTTTATTATAAAATACCCTCCCGAATCATACGGGTCCTCCCCCGCTATGCAGAGTTTCTCTTCATAGTCCAGTGTATGGGGGTTGTCAACTTTTCTTGCCTTTTCCAGTACCGAATCTATGAAAACAGGGTTCAGATTGCATATCTTCGACTTGACCATTACTGGAAGCATTCCTATCTGCACTATTTCGGTTTCAAGGGCCTTGCCTTCGTCGTAAACTGTAGTTTCAAGGTATATTGGGGCTGCATAACTGAGATTCCTTAACCTGGCATCTGCTGGCAGAAGCGGCATTACCGTACCTTCGGCCTCCTTAATCATCGGAGTTCCGACCCTTATCCTGCCAAGCTCAACGTACGTATCGGGTATGTCGAGTTCGATGATTCCCTGTTCATCGATTACTTTCTGCAAACCTTCATCCACGAATCTGTTAAACGAATCTATCTGATGTTTGACGAGTCTTTCATGAGTGAAGTACGCTCTCGCCAAAACACGAGTGTCGAGCATGTATTCTCACCTTTTGTTTATTTTCACAAATTTTCTTCATACAACCAATCTGTAAAAAACACTCTCACCTGCAGTTAAACTTTTCCGTGTGATCTTTACTATGTCTCCTACCTTCGCACCAATCTCCTTGACTATCGGGTCATCTGCCTTTATCTTTGGAAGCTGCTCTTTACGGACTCCCAGTACCTTTAGCAATTCCTCAGCCTCCTCCTCACTCAGAATTTCATGTTTTGGAACGAGCATGTGATCCTGCAATTTGAACTTCATAGCTATCCTCCTGAGTTTAGATACGGGCTCGACGGGATTTGAACCCGCGACCGACGGGTTAAAAGCCCGTCGCTCTGCCTGGCTGAGCTACGAGCCCTCACGTTATGAAAGGGTGGAGGATTTAAATCTTTTTCGTGGTTCGCAAATAAGTGGCAACCTCCTCCTTTACTCAACAAGCACCACTGTTTCGGAAATCAGATATATCATTTGGAAAACAGAAGAAGTCTGAAGCGTACAATAAGCATTGAGTCGGGGTGGTGCTCCTGTATGCGATCGAGGTGGAGAATCTTGTCAAAAAGTTTGGAGAGTTTGAAGCAGTCAGAGGTATTTCATTCAGAGTAAAAAAGGGCGAAATATTCGCTTTTTTAGGCCCCAACGGAGCGGGCAAAACCACAACCGTGCACATCCTGACCACGCTTCTAAAGCCAACAGATGGGATGGTCAGAGTTGCCGGTCTGGATGTAGTCAGGGATCCAAAAGAAGTTAGAAAAAGAATAGGTATTGTTTTTCAGGACCCTAGCATTGACAGAGATCTGACCGCCTACGAAAACATGATTGTGCATGGTGGTGTTTACGGGCTAAAAGGGAGAGCGCTGAAAGATAAAATTAAGATGCTCCTTGAGTTTGTCGAACTCTGGGATTTCAGGGACAAGCTTGTTAAGCACTTCAGCGGAGGAATGCAAAGAAGGCTGGAAATCGCACGCTCCCTGCTGCATGAACCGGAAATTCTCTTTCTAGATGAGCCCACACTTGGTCTTGATCCCCAAACAAGAGCCCATGTTTGGGAATACATTAAAGTGATGAGGAAGGAGAGCGGAATGACCATATTTCTAACAACTCACTACATGGAAGAGGCAGAAATGCTTGCGGATCGGATTGCCATAATCGATCAGGGAAAGATAATAGCAGAAGGAAGTGTGGATGAACTCAAGAGACTTGTCGGGAGTGACGTGGTTTACCTGAAAGTCAGGGGCAGGGTGGACTGTATTGAGGAAGCTGAGTTTGTCAGATCGTGCAGGGTACTTCCTGACGGGAGGATCAGTATTGACGTGGATAATGCTGCTGAAGCCATACCCCGAATTTTTGAGATTGCCGGGGAAAGGAAGATTACGATTCTCGAAATCACCTATCACAGACCCACCCTAAACGATGTTTTTCTCCATCTGACCGGTAGGGAGATAAGAGATGAGGGTGGAGAATTTTTCAAAAAGGCAATGGTCAGGGCGAGGATGAGAAGATGAGGGCCCTCTTTGTTATGATTTACCGACAGCTCAGGAGATTTACACGGGCAAAATCAAGAGTCGCAGGTATGATCATAAACCCGCTTGTTTGGTTCATTTTCTTTGGTGTTGGATGGAGTGGCGTTTTCAGAGATACGAGGATGTTTGGGGGGGTTGATTATCTCACATATCTTGCTCCAGGAATTTTCGCAATGACGGTATTCAACCAGAGCTTCATAAGCGGAATAAGTGTGATATGGGACAGGGAGTTCGGATTTCTGAAGGAAGTTCTTGTGGCTCCGGCATCCAGAAAGGAAACAATAGCCGGAAGAATTATCGGAGACTCCGTTGTTGCAACATTGCAGGGTTTCGTAATTCTGATTTTGACCATTTTTCTTGCAAAGATAAGGCTGGCGGGGGTTTTACCGGCACTGTTCATCGGATTTCTATTATCAATCGCATTTTCAAGTTTCGGAGTTAGTGTAGCAACAAGAATGAGAAGCATGGAGGGTTTTCAGATGATCATGGCCGTTCTGATGCTTCCACTGATATTTTTAAGCGGTGCGATATATCCGATAAGCGCAATGCCATGGTGGATGAAATTCATGGCATATATCAATCCCCTGACCTATGCAGTGGACGGTGCGAGAGTCTTTCTAACAGGAGTTAGAGGTATATTTCCCGTTATACACGACGTTATTCTTATTGCGCTCATATCCTCAGCTCTACTTGGTGTGGCCATGCTGCTTTTTGAAAGGAGCACCATAGAGTGAGCAAAAAATTAATTAACTCACTCAAATTAGAAGGACCATAGCGCCGCCGTGGCTCAGCTGGCAGAGCGGGTGACTTGTAATCACCAGGTCGCGGGTTCAAATCCCGCCGGCGGCTTGGTTTGCTCAAAATTTCACACACCTTCCGACCGGAAATGTTGCTGAATGGCTGTCTTTAATTTTAACTGAGGATATCTCCGCCAGTGTCAGTGGACAAGGGCAAGTGAAACTATCTGATCTTTTTCCAGCTCCTCGAGTTCATCTATCATTTTTTCGAACGATTTTAGCCATTCCTCGACAGACCTTCTTGCTATTCTCTTAAACTCTTCAAAATTCGTCGGAAAATAGAGATACTTGTATCCACCACCTTTCAAAATTCTGTATTCCCTCTTTACAAGTCCTTTATCCATCAGATTTCTCAAAGACTTATAAACCGTGCTCTCATCCTTGCCGAGCTCTTCGGCCAAGGTTTCCACATCGTAACCGGGATTTTTTAAAAGAAGCAGATAAATATCCATATCAAGACAGGAGATATCAAGAGCACATTTTAGAACACACTTCAAATCTGGACTGCATGTCATACTCATTTTTTACCACCCTGTTAAAGAATGAGGATTTTTGATTTATTAATTCTTCCCCCAAAAAGTCGAAGAGACGTAAAAATAGTAATAATAGTGACAAAATGCGTTTCAAAAGGTGATCTCACTTTTCCTTAAAGTACTTTTCCAGCACCTTTTTTTGTCCTCTCCTTAAAATTTCTGAAAGGGTGGATGGCGCAATGCTGAAGTACTCTGCAAGCTCCTCCAGTTTTACTTTTTTGGGGAAGTCGAAATACCCCCTCTCCAGAGCCACCTTCAGAATTTCCTCTTCTCTGTATGTAATCTCGCTCTTGTCGTTAGGTTTGCCCTTGTAGATAATATCGAAGGTTACCTCCGCTTCTTCAAGCTTTGAAAGCAGGCTTAAAAATGACTCATCGTCGCACACGATGTTCCAGACAAGTGTGCTATCTTTGATCTCGACATTGGTGATAATGCACCCAGATTCAAGAATGGGGTAGGATACAAAGCATGTGTGTTCCCTTATGAGAACTTTTGCTTCCTTTGCAGAGAGTGAAACACCCTCACAGTATGAGGGAAGATTGGAGAGAACATTTTGAACGTTTTCCGCCTTAACCCTGAGCAATCCCTTAACATTTGAATCGATTTTCGAAAGCCCCTCAACCCTCATCACCGCATTCTCCATGATTTCATTCAAAGCTCCAAGAGCACAGTTCTCTGGTAGAGTCGTTCTTATCTGTACTTCGAGCATACCGAAACTTTTAGGGGTTAGACACATATATCTTCCGAAAAATCTGTACATATGAAAATCGAAGGAAATGTTAGCTACCACGAGAGTGTAAACAGAATGTACGAGAAAGTTAAGCAGGACGGAGTGACCAACATAATTGACCGATTTAATGCACAGGAGAAGGGAAGATGCCCGTTTTGTGAGAAAGGTTTGAGCTGTCAGCTCTGCAGCATGGGTCCGTGCAGAATTGGGAAGGATAAGCCAACAGGGGCATGTGGAATTGATGCCGCAGGTATGGTTGTTAGAAACTTCACCCACAAGAACATGCTTGGAACCGAAGCTTACACGTATCATGCTATTGAGGCTGCCAGGACTTTGAAGGCAACGGCTGAGGGAAAAACCCCCTTCGAGATAAAGGATGCAGAAAAGCTGAGGTGGTTTGCCCAGCAGCTCGGAATTGAGGGGGAAGACGTCAAAGAGCTTGCAATTAAGGTTGCGGACTTCGTAATTGCCGATCTGAGCTCGATAGGGAGAAGTAAACTTGTTGAGGTTTTCGCTCCAGAGAAGAGGAAGGAAGTGTGGGAGAAGCTCGGAATATTCCCGAATGGTGTGTTCCAGGAGTTGCTGATCATGGGCTCGTCTGCGATGACCAACGTCGATACCAACTACGTCTCCCTCGCCAAAAAGAGTATGGCGATGAGCATAGCAACATGCATGGCGGCCCAGCTTGCCCTGGAGACGATACAGGACATCCTGTTCGGCACGCCCATGCCCCATGAGAGCTATGCGGATCTCGGAATTCTCGACCCGGAGTACGTCAACATTGCCGTTGACGGACACGAGCCCTTTGTTGGAATAGCTCTGATAAAACTGGCTGAAAAGGATGAGATTCAGGAGAGGGCGAGGGCCGCAGGGGCAAAGGGACTGAAGATAATAGGTTTCATCGAAACTGGGCAGGAGATCCTTCAGCGTGTTGACAGCCCTGTGTTTGCAGGAATCGTTGGAAACTGGATTGTGCAGGAGTATGCTCTGGCTACAGGCTGTGTGGATGTTTTTGCTGCAGACATGAACTGTGCCCTTCCATCACTGCCTGAATATCAGCGCTACGGTGTTAAGATCGTGCCCGTAAGCAGGCTCGTCAGAATGAGAGGCATAGACGAGGGGCTGGATTACGAACCGGAGAAGGTGGAAGAGATAGCGATGAGGCTTATCGACATGGCGATCGAGAACTTCAAGCAGAGGGACAGGAGCAAGGCGGTGAAGGTGGAGGAGAAAAAGAAAATAGTTGTCGGCTTCTCCACTGAGGCGATACTCAAAGCTCTTGGTGGAGATCTAAACGTCCTGCTCGATGCAATAAAGAAGGGAGATGTGAAGGGTGTTGTGGCCCTCGTGAGCTGCACAACTCTCAAGAACGGCCCGTACGACAGCAACACTGTAACGATAGCCAAAGAGCTGATCAAGAGAGACATACTGGTTCTTTCAATGGGCTGCGGTAATGCAGCACTGCAGGTAGCCGGCCTGACTTCGATGGAGGCTGTTGACATGGCGGGCGAGAAGCTCAGAGCTGTGTGCAAGGCACTGAACATCCCACCCGTGCTGAGCTTTGGAACGTGCACGGACACGGGAAGGGTGGCCTATCTGGTCAGGGTTATAGCCGATGCACTGGGTGTTGACATCCCGCAACTGCCGGTGGCTGTGACAGCGCCCGAGTACATGGAACAGAAGGCCACAATAGATGCAGTGTTTGCGGTGGCGTATGGCCTCGTCACCCATGTATCCCCTGCACCTCCAATCACAGGGAGCGAAGATGCCGTGAAACTGTACACCGAGGACGTGGAGAAGCTAACGGGCGGAAAGGTCGTGGTTGAGGACGACCCCGTGAAAGCTGCAGACATCCTTGAGAAGGTAATTCTCGAAAAGAGGGCGGCTCTGGGCATTTAATTCTTTATTTTTTAAAAATTGTTAAAAAGTTGCGTTTTCACAACTTCCACGATCCCGATGTGTTCTGAAAGTCTCTTCAGGAATTCCCGTGCCGGAACGATACCTTCGGGGGCGTACACACCCGTCTTGTCGATCCTCTCGGCGATCATCAGCGCTCAAAGTGTGCTGCTGGCAGTGCTGTTGCTTTAACTGCCGAGGGTTCTGCGATACATAGAGGGGAGCTCTTTTCTCTCACCTGCGTTGAAATTGGAAAAAATATAAATTTGCTTGAATTTGTATCATTGAGGCTCGAACTCTAAGATGTCTCAGGTAGAAAAGTGGACTGGTGAAATTCGAAACCATGATTCTCTGAAAAGAGACGGTAGGCTATTTCTTGATGATATCTTCGAGAGTATTGAAAAAATAGAAAGAATATGTACCGAACGTTGATGAAGAGAAATTCTATGAGGATACCTTTGTTCAGGATGCGGTGTTGGGAAGGCTGGAATTAATAGTTGAGGCTGCGAAAAACGTTCCAACCGAATTCAGGATCAGACATTCAGACGTACCCTGGAGACAAATCGCCAGCATGAGAGACGTTCTGATTCGCTTATTTTGGCGTAAATCTCAGAAGAGTTTGGGAAGTCATTGAGGAAGATTTACCAGAACGCACAAGAATCCTACAACTAATCCAATAATTACAGACAAGCTCTTAAGTAATGCCACATTTTCAAGTTCCTGTGGTAATCCAAGTAGTGCAATAAAGGATGCTGCGAACACCAAAACAAAACCAACAAGTACCAGAATCCCTGCCTCCTTAAGAGAGAGTGTCGTCTTACCCTTATACCTCACACCTAGCATAAGTCCGTATCCAGCAGTTAAGATATAACTTAGACCCATTGTAGAAATAGTAGTTGCAGCGTTAATATTGTAACTCATCACCAAAAAAATTGAGTACAAATAGTTTAGGGTACCACCAGCCGCAACTATGAGTAAGGCCTTCTCAAGAGCTTTCATTCGACCTATCACTCCATTACTACTGGACTTCCCATTATTAGCACTGCTGCAACTATTGGGGCACCTATTCCGCATGTCGCTGCCGCAGCGGCTAAAGTTGCTGTGATTACTATACCCTCGTAAGCTGCAGCAGTAGCCGTGATCGGTATGGACTCATGATGTTCGTAGTACAACTCAAAGGCCAAGTTTAGTTGTTGAAACGCTGGCATCACCGCCAAACCAACCATAGCCAGACAGAGCCCAACAGCAAGCCACTCATCACTTCCTCACTCCAGTCTTTAACCTCGTGCATCTCTAACCACCATGCTTACCACTCACAATCTGCATGCTATGCCCATTTAAGTCTTACGATATACAATCTCTATCAAAAAATTATGGTTAAGTTGAACATTGAAACTGTTAAGTACAGGCACATAATAATCATGACTCCGAGTTTCCTGACCATCAAAACACTGCACAGTAACCAAAAGAATTTAAAAAATAATAATTTTATTTCAGCTATGGAGGAAGTTCTGCCAGGAGTCTATCTTGTAGATACCCTGAAATACGTTGAAAGTGGCGTCATCTCTGCATACGTGGTTAACTTCGAAAAGGCAGCCATAATTGACCCGGGCACTGCCAAGGGTGCTCGGATAATACTGGATGAGATCAACCCGGAGTGGGCAGTGGAGTACATCTGTCCCACCCACATCCACATAGACCACGGTGGTGGTGCTGCAACTCTGGCAAAGGCCTTGGATGCGAAAGTGATCGTGCATCCAAAAGGTGCTAGACATATTATCAACCCGGAAAAATTGTGGAAAGCATCCAAAGCTGTTCTTGGTGAGGTTGCAGAGATCTACGGTAGACCGGAGCCCTTGGAGAGGGAAAAGGTGATTGCTGTTGAAGATGGCGAAGAGTTGGACCTTGGTGGAGAGGTCATTAAAATCCTCCACGCTCCGGGGCATGCTCCACACATGCTGGTTTACTACCTAAAGAAATTGAAGGCCCTCTTCCCGGCAGATGCTGTCGGAATGTACTTCGACGGTGTTGTTTTCCCACTAAGTCCACCAATATTCGATGCAAATGCAGCGTTAAACACACTGGAAAGACTTAAAAAGCTGAAAATAGACTATGTTGCCTTCACGCACTACGGTGTGGTTGAGGGAAAATGGCCTGTTGAAAAAGCATACGAAAAAATTACGCAGTGGATGGAACTTGCAAGAGAAACTATTTCTCAGGGAGGAGATGTTGAAGACTACGTAAGCAGGCTAAGAAAAGAAGACGAAGACGTGGAAAGACTCTTCCAGATTCTCTCGAAAAAACCAATAGCTATAAGCTTCATCTATACCTCTGCCAATGGAATGCTGGATGCAGCAAAGAGGGAGGTGGAATCAGATGAACAAACTTAAATTTGATCCTGACCTCTGTTTGAACTGCGACACATACAATTGCCTGACCAGATGCATAAACCTGAACTACGACTTCGATTCAGCAAAGGAGGAGAGGACTAAGATTGCTAAGGGAGAGCTCAGCAGGCTGCTGGAGGAGTGTTACACCTGCTACGGGTGTGAGGAGTACTGCCCCCACAACAACCATCCCTTCTACCGAATTGTCGAACTGCAGGAGCAGTATGGCGTCAAAAAACTCGGCGATGCTACCCTGAAAGCCCTGATAGAGAGGTACGACGTTAGCGGGGAATTCATACCTAAGAAGGTCGGCGGAAAATTCGTGCACATCTGTCTGTTTCCCGAAGCAAAGGAGATCGTTCAGAGCAAACTTTTTGACGGTTACGAGATCATCAGGGGGAGGCACGTTTTCTGCAATATGCTCTACCTGCACTACGGGCTTGTGTCTGTGATACTGGAAAGAGCTGAAAGAACCATATCCAATCTGGAAAAACTGGGGGCTGAGGAGATAGTCATGTACCACGATGAATGCTACGCCTTCTACGAGTCCTTTGCAAAGGCCTACGGTATCGACGTGCCTTTTAACTACATCCATTACTTTGACCATCTGTATCGAAGACTGGAAGAAATGAATGCCAGAGAGCTTGGAATAAAGGTGGCATATCAGCGCAACTGCTCCAACAGACTGATCCCGGAAACTGACAGGACACTGGACAAAATTTTTGAACTTATCGGCGTTGAGAGGGTTGACAGAGAGTACGACAGAGAAGGGGCGATGTGCTGCGGTGCAGCCTTTATACTGGCAGGAAAATCTGAGCTTGCTGAAGAACTCCAGAGGAAGAACATTCAGGACATGGTGAATTCGGGGGCAACGCATGTTGTTTTCAACTGCCCGATGTGCTACACCACCCTTGCGGATAAGGTGAGGGCCAAAGGGCTTGAACCGCTGATGGTTGTGGACCTCTGCAGGATGGCAATTGGAGAGGTGTAGACATCTCTCACTTTTTAAGAGAATGACTCCATCTGTCCACCCAAGTTTCACAAGATCTCCAAAAAAAAAAACACGGTAAAATCTCTTCCTGAATTGGTTCGGGATTCAGAGGTTCAAACACTCTCTTACAGCCTCCTCTTTATCCTTTATGTCCATGATAAACCTTAGTGTGATGAGAGCTGCTGCCGGAGAGCCACCACCATGGATAGCCCCTACAAGATGTGATGATGTTGCCCAGAACTCGATGAACTTCACGAGCTTCATTCTCTGTTCGACCGTAAATTTTTCACTCGCGGAAAGGTATTTTCCAACTTTATCTCCGATCTCCCCTTTCATGTCAAACTCTGATGGTGATGTCCCTATTATACCTCCAGATATGTCAATCAGGTTTACAAGCGATTTTGTAAACCCTTCAACACCTATTATCTTCCCGGCATTGGCCATTAGCTGATTCGGATGCCAGATGTCATATGCATTGTAACCTTTGACTGCTGCTCCTGCTGCTATTCCAAAAGCTGCCTCGCTTACAGCCACCATTTCGGCTATCCTCTGCTGTAAAACCGCAACCCCTTCAAGACCGTTCGCCTTAAGCATCAGACTGGCTGCCCCTGCCATCGAATCTATGAATCCTGCCTTGCATGCAGCACCGACACATCTGTGGGAGGATGCAAAGTAGTTAAGAACATCTCTTGTGGCCCTTAGATCTTCGAAAATGAATACCCTCTCCCACGGAATGAATACATTGTCGAATATAACCATGCAGGTTGTCCTGTCACCGTACCTGATGTTTCCCGGTTCGAACTCCCCGCCTTCCCTCTGCTTTGCCTGCACTCCCGTGTTCTGTATCACATACTTTATTCCTTCATCCTCGGGTGTTGCCGCAAAAACAATTGCAAACTCCTCCTCACCCTGTTTGAATGTTTGAGTGGGGAGTACAAAGTTAATGTCTGCCGCAAAGGCACCACTTTGTGCAATTTTAGCTCCACTGACAACAATCCCATCTTCTCTTTTCTCAACTACATGCATGAACTTTTCTCTTTGTTCGGCTGGTCTTTTACTCCTGTCTCCTTTGACATCAGTGAGAGCTGCAGTGCAGGCATAGTCCTTCTTCTGAATCTCCTTCAGCAACTTCAGGAATCTCTTGTGGTAATCTGTCCCCTCCCTTTCATCCAGCGCTTTCGTCGCAGGGTAGATTGCGTTAATGGCATCACAGCCCGTACAGCGATAGTTGCAGGTGGCGAGTTTTTTACTGAGCTCTCTCTGGTAATCATACCTCGCTATCAAATCCTCTGGAGTTTTATTAACGCAGTTCAGCCTGTTCACCTTCTCTCCAACTAGTTCTGAATAAGGTGAGTACTCCTCTCTGAGTTTTGCAAGCTCGAAGGTGTAGGCAAAGGCATTAACGGTTGGCCTTATATTCGGATGGTCAACGAAGTTCTCAACCTTTTTCCCAAGAACGTATATCTCCCTCTCATACCCCCTCAAACGCTCAATGTAGTCTTCCCCCGATATCAGCATCCAATCACCTCGTTTAATTCTGATAATCAGGGATCTTTAAAAGAATTGCTATTTTTAAATCATAAAAATAGGTATGTTTGAAATTTTGCGTTCATCCAGGCTTTTCATCTACCAGTTTTGTGGTGTGAAGTCAAACGCTTGTGAGCTCTCTCAGCACAGCCTCCTCAATATAGCCCGGTAGAGGTATAACCCCATTAAATTCCTCCCTTTTGAGGTGGTTGAGTGCCAGTATGGCCGCTGCAAATGTGCGATCCATCACCTCCATCGGCGTACCATTTCCGATTGCAAGATTCGCTGCATATCCGCTTGCTGCTATGTAGTACCTTTTACCTGCGAACTCATAGGCTGTGATGTCTCCATACTCTGCCACAACCTTTCCGGCCGGAGAAATCTCCCTCTCCGCCCCGAGATTCATGAGGATCGCACCATCTCTGATCGCCCTCAGCTCTTCTTCGCCGATACACTTGGGTGAACCGGTGCAGGTTACGATTATATCCGCATCCAGGTCTTCCGAAACCTCATACCCCCCGTACAGTGCCTCAATCCTTCTTCTGGCAGAACTATCCCACACACTGACCTCACACCCAACAGACCTCAGCAGCTCAGCACATCCCTCCCCAACTCTCCCGTATCCTATTATCTTAACTTTTTTGCCCGGAAGAAATACATTCAACCTCATCAGGGCATCTAAGAGTCCGAAGGCCGTTCCGTATCGGTTCTCACCGATGCCCTTCAATGTTGACGAGTCGAGAGAAATTCCCTTTACCTCCACTTTCAGCCTTTTGAGATAATCTTCCCCGGTCTTTGTGAGTTCCACGACATTCACTTTTGTTTTCCCGGCTTTTTCTGCAACTCTGGATAGAACGGCAGCACAATCCAGAAAGAACTTGGCCTTCACAGCCTCTCTCTTTCTTACGATCTTAACACCTCTCTCCTCAAGCCACCTCACAGCATCGGGCTTGGTTGACTGCTCGTCGAGCTTTGCTGGGAGAACGTTCGTGTATGTTGAGAGCTCGTATATTAAGCAGGCACTTTTGTATTCAAGAGGGATGCAGATGGCGACCTCTTCAACTTCAATTTCCCTTGCAAATTTTTTAATGAGCTTCATCCTATCGTAATACCATCCAAGTCCTATCACGCAGATTTCTCCTGTTTGAAATTATATATTTATTTTTTGAGAGTTCATGCGGGATTGAAAGACTTTAAAAATTCAGAGGTCGGGCTGGGTTTAAGACTGTTCAACTGAGGTGGTAGCAGTTGGAAACACTGCTTGAAATGAAGAACATAGTAAAAAGATTCGGAGATGTCACAGCCAATGATCATGTGAACCTCAGAGTGAAAAAAGGAGAGATACACGGTCTTTTGGGTGAAAATGGGGCGGGCAAGACCACGCTGATGAATATCCTTTTTGGACTTTATCGGCCGGATGAAGGGGAGATGATTTTTGAAGGTCGCCGAGTGGAGTTCAGGAGTCCCAGAGACGCAATCTCTGCTGGAATTGGGATGGTGCACCAGCATTTCATGCTCGTCCCCAGGATGACTGTCCTCCACAACCTGATTCTGGGCTATAAAACTCCTTCTGACCCTCTAATCGACGAGAAGTGGGTGGAGAGAAGGGTTGAAAGGTTGTCGGGAAAATACGGTATCAGCATTCCGCTCTATGAGAGGATAATGGACCTCAGTGTGGGGGAAGAGCAGAGGGTTGAGATTCTGAAAGCCCTGTTCAGAGACGTTAAACTCCTCATCCTCGACGAGCCCACAGCGGTTTTAACCCCGCCCGAAGTCCAGAGTCTGTTTTCGGCTTTGAGATCCATGACTGAAGAAGGTTTAACTGTCATATTCATCACACACAAGCTTAAAGAGGCGTTAACCATAACCGATCGGATAACTGTACTCAGAAAAGGCAAAAACGTAGGAACGGTTGAAACCGCAAAAACCAATGAAAGAGAGCTGGCAAAAATGATGGTTGGCAGAGAGGTCGTTATGAAAGTGGAAAAGCCATCTGTTGAGATTGGCGATGTGGTTCTCAAAGTTCAGAATCTGTGGGTAAGGGACGATCGTGGACTTTTCGCCGTCAGAGGTGTGAGTTTCACAATCAGAGAGGGCGAAATTTTGGGCATTGCTGGTGTTTCTGGCAACGGTCAGAGGGAGCTTGAAGAGGCAATAGCGGGTATCAGGAAAGTGCACAGAGGAAGTATTTTTCTTTACAATAGAGAAATAACCAGCTCGTCCGACAGATCTCAAATCGCATACATACCTGAGGACAGGATTGGTGTTGGCCTAGCCCCCTCACTCACGGTAATGGAAAATTTAATGCTGAAGGACTTCAAAAAGTACCGCCGAGGTTTCTCTCTGAATTTTGATGAAATGGAAAGGGTGGCTGAGAGGCTGATTGAAGAATTCTCCGTGAAAACCCCTTCGGTGCACGTGCCTGCAAGCACGCTTTCTGGTGGAAATATTCAGAGGCTAATCTTGGCCAGAGAGTTCTCCAGAAAACCGAAGGTAATAATTGCGTCTCAGCCCACAAGAGGTCTGGATATAGCCGGGATTGAGTACGTAAGAACCAGACTTATTGAAAGTGCCAGAAATGGCTGCGCAATCCTTTTAATTTCCGAGGATCTTGACGAAATATTCCAGCTGAGCGATAGAATAGCCGTAATGTATGAGGGTGAGATAAAGAAGATATTTTCGAGAAATGAGGCAAGATATGAAACCGTGGGATATCTGATGGCTGGAGGAGCAGAGACCGGGGAGGTTGCTGCATGAAACTGAAGTACCTCAGCCCAGTGGTGTCGATAACAGCCTCGCTTGTTCTTGTAGGCATCATGCTGGCCCTAATCGGCATAAATCCCATCCAGGCCTACAGCGTAATGGTGATGAAATCATTCGGGTCAAAGTTTGGCCTGGCAGAACTCTGCGTGAAGACCACTCCCATAATTCTAACCGGCCTTGCAGTTGCAATACCACTCAGAGCCGGATTATGGAACATAGGAGCGGAGGGGCAGCTTTACATGGGAGCCTTTGCCGCCAGCATTGTGGCGCTTAAGCTTCAGGTCCCAGCTCCTTTAATGCTGCCAACCATGTTTCTGGCCTCCGCCATCATGGGTGCTGCTTGGGCTGCCATACCGGGCTTTCTCAAAGCGAGGTTTGACCTAAATGAGATCATATCCACACTCCTGCTCAACTACGTTGCAATTTACTGGGTTGAGTATTTAGTTTATGGACCGCTGAGAGGTAAGGAAGTATACAACTTCCCCTATTCGGACCTGTTTGTTGACTCTGCTCTCCTTCCAAGGTTTTTTGGAACCCGCTTTCATCTGGGAGTGTTCATCGCCATCCTCATCGCGATTGTGATCTACTATATCATCACAAAAACGGATTTCGGTTTTGCCATCAAAGTAGTCGGAGCGAACCCAAAAGCTGCAGATTACGCTGGGATAAGCAGACAAAGAACAATACTCTACGCCATGATGCTTGGCGGAGCAATTGCCGGAATAGCCGGAATGATTGAGGTTAGCGGGATACATCTCAGGCTGAGACCCGGAATATCCACTGGATACGGATATGCAGGAATTCCCGTTGCCCTGCTTGCAGGAGGCAATCCTCTGCTTGTAATGCTATCTGCATCGCTGTTTGGATTTCTGTATGTCGGTGGCTCCGCCCTGCAGACGACCTACTCAATCCCGGTTTCGATAGTTTACGTCTTTCAGGCACTCATAGTTCTCTTCATCATTGGTGGAGACTCACTGGCCAGAAGGAGGGATGTATGATGGAGCCTCTAATAGCTGGCAGCAGCTTTATTGCATCCCTGATTGCATCTTCGATAAGAGCAGGAACACCATTGCTCTATGCAACGATAGGTGAAACTATAACAGAAAGAAGTGGTGTCCTCAATCTGGGTCTCGAGGGAGTCATGATCGTTGGGGCCTTCACCGGTTTTGCTGTGAGCCTCATAACCGGAAATCCATGGCTGGGAGTTCTGTTTGCAGGTATTGCGGGTATGATGATGGCAGCCATTCACGCCTTCTTTGCCGTAACGTTGAAAGCTGATCAGTCCGTTACGGGTTTGATGCTCGTTCTGCTTGGTCTGGGAATTACGGGGTTCTTTGGCAGAAACTTCATAGGTCAGGTTGCCACCTACATTGAACCTGTCAGGATTCCCTATCTCTCCACCCTGCCCTTTGTCGGTGAGGCCTTTTTCAGCCACGACCCTCTCGCCTATCTCGCAATTCTCCTGACTTTTCTCTCCTGGTTCTTCCTCTTCAGAACCAGATACGGTCTCGAAATAATAGCATCGGGCGAGAATCCGGAGGCTGCAGACACACTTGGCATAAACGTAGACAGAGTCAGATTCTTCTCCACGCTTGCTGGTGGATTCCTTACAGGTATTGCAGGAGCGTACCTCAGTCTCGCCTACGCCAAGCTCTGGACCGAAGGGATGACTGCCGGGAGAGGGTGGATCTGTCTGGCCCTTGTCATATTCAGCGGGTGGATGCCTCAGAGGGCAATATTCGGGGCTTATCTTTTCGGTGGACTGGATGTACTGTCCTTCAAGCTTCAGGCAGTGGGCTTTGGTCTGTCCTACCACCTGCTGAAGATGATCCCATACGTCGTAACGATAGCAGTACTGCTCTTTAGCGTGGCAAGGAAAAGGGGGGCCTTTGGAGCGCCTGCATCTCTTGGAATACCGTACATAAGAGGAAGCAAACAGTAAAATTTATCTCTAATTTCAGACCTCTGAAAGTATGAAGTTGAAATGGGTACTGGTGATAATGGCTATTCTTGTAGCAGGATTTTTTGCTGGATGTGCACAACAGGCAGAAAAACCGCAGACAACGACTACGGCAGTACCAACTACCACAGCAGAGAAAAAGGAGATCAAGGCCGCCTTCGTTTACGTAAGTCCAATAGGAGATGCCGGGTGGACCTATGCACACGATCAGGGAAGGAAGTTTATAGAAAAGAAGTTCGGAATCAAAACTGCCTACGCCGAAAATGTTCCAGAGACCGATGCTGAGAGAGTGATCAGGGAGTTTGCAGATGAGGGATACAACGTCATCTTCACAACGTCATTCGGGTACATGGATGCGACGATTGCAGTGGCAAAGGACTACCCCAACGTAGTATTCATGCACTGCAGCGGATACAAGACAGCCAAAAACGTGGGTACATACTTCGGCAGAATGTATCAGGCCCGTTATCTCACTGGCATTGTTGCCGGAGCCATGACCAAGACCAACAAGATTGGTTATGTTGCAGCCCATCCCATACCGGAGGTAATCAGAGGAATCAACGCCTTTGCACTCGGTGTCAAGAAGGTTAACCCCAATGCCAAGGTATATGTTGTGTGGACCGGCACCTGGTACGACCCTGCGAAGGAAAAGGAGGCTGCACTGAGCCTTATAAGCGAGGGATGTGATGTCATCGCCCAGCATCAGGACTCCCCAGCACCGCAGGAGGCTGCGGAGGAGAACGGAGTTTACTCCATCGGTTACCACAGCGACATGTCCAAATTCGCCCCGCACGCTCACCTAACTGCTGCCGTATGGAACTGGAGCATAATATACTCATACGTGATTGAGCAGGTCATGCAGGGCAAGTGGAAAAGCGAACAGATATGGTGGGGAATAGACAAGGGCGTTGTGGGACTTGCCCCGTTTAACGATGCCGTTCCGGAAAACGTCAGAAAAATGGTGGAGGAAGAGAAGGCGAAGTACCTGAACCACAAAGTTCCAGATCAGTACCCCTTTGTGGGCCCAATCTACGACCAGCAGGGCAAGCTCGTTAAAGCTGATGGAGAAGTCATGACTGACGATGAGCTGCTGTCCATGAACTTCTTTGTTGATAACGTTGTTGGGAATATCCCCTCCCAGTAATTCCAATTTTTTGATTTCAGGCAAAAATTTGCTACAGTAAAACAGATTAATCCAACTGAGATAACCGGAACATGATAAAATGGGCTGTCCTCTCATTAACAATTGTGTTCTGGGGACTTGCATTTACGGCGATAAAGTATGCGGTATATTTTATCAGCCCCGTAGACGTTGCGGTTTTGAGATTTGCAATCGCAGATGTTCTGTTCGCCATATCAATACTGAACGGAAGAAGAATAGAACTCAAAGATGTGCCTCTCGTTTTCGTTCTCGGACTTTTCGGTGTGACGATCTACCATGTCTGCCTGAATGTGGGTGAGGTGTACATTTCATCAGGAGTTGCGAGTTTGATCATAGCTCTCGCCCCCATCTTTGTCCTTTTCCTTTCGTGGAAGTTTCTTAATGAAAGAATCAACCTATGGAAAATCGGCGGGACAGTCCTGGCTTTTTCAGGTGTGGCGTTGATTTCCGAACCATCATACGCAAACATCATTGGGATACTTCTCGTTCTCATCAGTGCTGTTGCAGCGTCGATTTACACAACCCTCGGAAAAAAGCTAATGGAAAAGTACGATGCAATAACCCTCACCAGCAATGCAATGGTTCTGGGCTCCATCCCACTCCTCCTTTTCGTCCCATCCTCCATATTTGAGATAGCTAATTCATTTAAGTCGGAGTTGATCCTCTCAATAATTTTCCTCGGTCTCTTCCCCACATACTTCGGCTATCTGGGCTGGTACTACTTCCTTTCAAAAGAAGAGGCTTCTAAAGCTTCAATCTTCCTTCTTGCAATACCTCTGGTTTCTCTGATAGCGGGCTACATCCTTCTGGGCGAAGTTCTCACGCTCAGAACACTTGCGGGATCATTCGCAGTAATAGCCGGAATATATCTGGTGCTGAGGGGTTGATGGAAAAGGATAAATCACCTTGGAAAGAGCAAACTGCATGACGAAACTGGAGAACATCTACTGTGCGAGATGTGGTTCGGAATTTGATTTGAATGTGAGGAGAACTACTGGATATTCGGGTCCGCTGCACATTCCGAATCTTTACTGCCCCTTCTGCGGGACAAGGAGACTGATGAAAAAGAAGGGCATTTTCTTCGAAAAGCCGTAGAGACGTTAGCTGAGACCCCTAGCATGGCTTAATATGTGATCCAGACTGTTCTTTATCATGTTCAGTCCCAGTCTGACAGCTTTTTTAGAGCCGGGAAGACAAAAAACAACTCTGTCCGCTATCAGACCCGCTGTGGCTCTTGAGAGTATTGCAGCCAGACCAACCTCGTTGAAGCTCAGCATCCTGAAAATCTCCCCAAATCCATCAATTTTTTTCGTGAAAAGAGGTTCAACAGCCTCAATTGTAACGTCCGACGGATTCAAACCAGTTCCACCTGTCAAAATGCAGACGTCTGCCCTGCTAATCGCACTCAGAACGGTTTTTCTTATTTCCACAATATCATCAGGGATCAGGCAGTAATCCACAGCCTTATCGCCGAAGGTTTCATAGATCAGCTTTCCCGATCCGTCATCTTCGGGAATGTTTTCCAGTCCCTCCAGCCGACCGTACTTCCTGTATCTCGATGTCGAGACCGTAACTATCACAAGTGAATAGTCAATCTTTCTCTCATGCATCTCAGAACCACCTTTCCAATGTCTCCTGGGTAGATTTCAGACCTTTCATCTTTTCCAGAGCTTTTTCAACTCTTTCTCTGCTGAAGTCGTGTTCCTCGCATAGAAATTCCACTGCCTTTTCAAAATCTGGCTCGTGGAACTCAATCCTGTAGTCATCGGTAACTGGTGGATTCAGGAAAAAATCTCTGATATCTTCAACAAACTCTATTTCAACTTTCAGAGCTTTCAAAGCCTTGAATACATCGCCGTAGGTTTTGATATAGTTAAGAGCCTTTTTAACCCCCACACCCCTGACCCCCTCATTGTAATCAGTGCCGACAAGGATGGCTATGTCAACGAGCTGTTCCCTTGTTATCCCCAGTCTTTTCAGATTCTCGGTTAGCGATATGATTTCTGGCTTTACGTCGATGTAAACGTTCTTGCCCGGAAGCTTTCTTTTGCCAGTAATCGCCAGATTTCTCGCCAGCTTTGGACTTCCAAAAAGAAGTGAGTCGTAGTCCTGACTGCCAGTAAAATGAACATCGCCCTTTGCAGCCATGTACGCTGCCTGAGCCTCACCCTCAGAGGGTGCATCAACAAACGGTATGCCCATGTAACCGAGAAGCTCTTTGGAAGAACCTATGATGTACTCATCCACCCTGCCTGCCGCCTGAGCATATTTCCTTGCATCTTTCTCTCCTGCCTGAACGGCTGCCATCCACTTTTCCTCGGCTTCCTCTCTTCTTCTCTTTCTCTCCTCAATCTCTGCTTTTTTGAACTCAGGCGGCTCACCATCAAAAACGAAAACAGGTCTGATACCAACATCCACCATGTTTGATACCCTGTACAGTATTCCAGAAAGGTGGGATGTAATTCTACCCTGTGAATCCTTAAGGGGGGTTCCGTCCGGTTGTCTGATGATGGATATAAACTGGTAGAGTGTGTTGAACGCATCAATAGCAATTTTTCTGCCTGAAAAATGCTCGAGTTCAACTTCCTCCCTTTCGAAGAGGTCGCCAATATCAGCACCCATAAAAAATCATGTGAAGGAATTCTTAAAAATCTTTGCAGTTAATGAACTGGCGATGAAGGCGGTCATACTTGCCGCTGGATTGGGCACAAGGCTTGGTGGAGTTCCAAAGCCACTGGTCAAGGTTGGCGGGCAGGAAATACTACTGAGAACGATGAAACTCCTTTCACCATACGTTTCAGAGTTCGTAATCGTATCAAGCGTATACGCAGAGAGAATTAATGAATTTCTCAGAGATAAGGGATTCAAATACACCATCGTAAAAAACGAGAGCCCGGAGAGGGGGAACGGCTATTCGCTTTTAATTTCAAAGGATTTCGTGGATCGTGACTTCATTCTCGTGATGGGAGATCATATTTACAGCAGAGAGTTTATAGAGGAGGCAGTAAAAGGAAGGGGACTGATCGCTGACAGAAGCCCGAGATTCGTTGAGATCAAAGAGGCAACAAAAGTTAAGGTTGATGGTGGCAGGATTGAGGACATAGGAAAAGAACTGGAGACGTTTGATTGCGTTGACACGGGGTTCTTCATCCTAGACACAAGCATATTCAACGTTGCGGATGAACTGAAGGAGTTGAATGAAATTCCGCTCAGTGAAGTTGTGAAGAGGGCAAGATTGCCCGTTTCGTACGTTGATGGAAGGCTGTGGATGGATGTGGATACCAAAGAGGACGTGAGAAAGGCAAACAGGCTGCTGATCAAAACTGCCGTTAAGGGTGAAGGGGATGGTTTCATTTCCAGACACCTAAACCGGAAGATATCAACAGAGATATCCGCAATGGTCGTCAACAGGCTTAATCCCTCCCATATGACGGTGATATCCTTTCTGACAGGCATAATCTCCTCTCTATTCCTGTTCTTCAACGTCCCGTTAGCAGGATTCATGTACCAGTTCTCTTCAGTTCTCGATGGATGTGACGGTGAAATCGCCAGAGCCTCAATGAGGACGTCGAAAAAAGGTGGTTACGCCGACTCGATCCTCGACAGATTCGTCGACTTCCTGTTTCTGGCAATATTGGCAATCCTATATCCCGAAAATCTGCAGATAGGACTGTTTGCCATATTTGGAAGTATTATGGTAAGTTACTCCACCGAGAAGTACAAGGCAGAGTATGGGGAGAGTATATACAGAAAAATTAAAAAAATGAGGTACTTGCCAGGAAAAAGGGATGAAAGGATTTTTCTAATAATGATTTTCTGCCTTCTGGCATATTTCGGAAAATTCTGGATCCAACTGATGTTCTGGTCTATAGCAGTTCTGAGCATCTTGAGGGTTCTGGCCACACTTTTAATTGTTGTAAAAAGCTAACTCTTCATCTCCTTTTCCCTTAAAATCCTCCTTAACAGCTTTCCTGAGGCTGTTCTGGGCAGCTCATCAACAAACTCCACTTCTCTTACCCTTTTGTATCCCGATATTCTCTCCCTTACCCACTCTATGATGGACTGTTCGTCAATCTTTCCCCTGTACTCCGGTTTAAGAACGATAAAAGCCTTTGGTATCTCTCCCGCCTCTTCATCTGGCTTGCCTATCACAGCAACATCCATTACTGCCTCATGTTTCATCAGCAAAGCCTCAAGCTCGAATGGAGCGATTGTGTACCCCTTGTACTTTATAACTTCCTTCACCCTGTCCTGAAAGTGCAGAAAACCCTCATCATCGATAAAACCGATATCCCCTGTCCTGAAGAACTTTTTCCCATTAGCATCGTACCACCAGCATTCTTCATTCTCCTTCTCCCTTTTCCAGTACCCTCTAAACACATTTGGTCCTCTTATCACTATTTCACCACTCTCCCCAACACCAAGTTCCCTTCCGTCCTCAAGAGATATTATTTTCAGCTCAACATCCGAAAGCGGGATGCCCTGAGTTGTGCTTTTGTCCAGCCTGAGAGCAGGATTTGTTGTCGTCATCGGACTGGCTTCTGTCATTCCCCATATTTGATTGTGTTTGAGCCTCGGATTGTTGCACTTCTCCGCAGCAACCTTTAGAAGCCTCTCCACCAGTGCCGGTGCTACAGGCCATGCTCCGGTTGCAAATGTCTTCAGATAGCTCCAGTCATATGTTCTGTTGCTGTTTTCGATAGTATTGACAAGCACGTTAAGAGCCGGTGGAACCGCCCAGGAAAACGTCCCCCTGTACTTTTCGATGTTCTCCGCCATGAGCTCAGGATTGAACATTCCCATTACGACGTATTCATTTCCTACAGTCACCATCAGATTGACGAGTCCGAACTCAGCAGAATGGAACATGGGCATGCAGCCAACAATTGTGTCCATGTGCGATAAGCCTGCCGCAACTGCGAGCTGCAGAGCGTTGGCCGTCAGATTGAAGTGAGTTAGCATTACTCCCTTCGGAAATCCTGTGGTTCCCCCAGTGTATGGCAGGAGCGCTACATCCTCCTCAGGATTTACCTTTACATTCTCAAAATCATCGCTGCCCTCATCCATCAGCTCCGAAAGGTTGTTTTCCTCACCACCAACGACAAAAATCCTTTCAATTCTCGTCTTATCAATTACCTGCCTGAAGTTCTCGTAAAGCATTTTGTGCACAACAAGTGTCGTGGCCTCACTGTCGTTGAGTATGTGTTCAAGCTCGAAAGGCTTGTACATTGGATTTACCGGAACGGGTGTGGCTGCAGTTCTCCACAGGGCGTAAACGGTCATAATGTAATCAATGGAATTGGGTATGCAGACCGCCACATGTTCACCTTTTTTAACACCTCTCCTTGAGAATCCTCCTGCAAGCCTTTTCGTAGTCTCCGCAATTTCAACAAAGCTCATTTTCTCGGGGAACTCCGACGGAAACTTCGGCTCTGCAGAAATTATGGCAATTTTCTCACCATACCTATTTGCTGCGCTGTCTATCCTGTCCGCAAGAGAAATTTTCGGGTAATAAAGGCTTGGAAAACCAATTTTGTATCTGAGCATATTAAAAAATAATTGTAAAAATTAATAAGGTTTTTGTAGAGATTGATTGACAACCCAGTACTGAGAGTCAAACAGGCTAAAAACTTATATTTTTCTTAATCCAAAAATAAAGCTGTGAAAGTCAAGGATGCGCCAAAATCTGCAACATCCATCATTGTAAGATCCGCCTCCAACGCAAGAATTTCCCAGTCAAAGATGCCGATGCTTGAGCTTATGCGGCGGATTTTCAGAAAGGAAGAGGTAGCTTTAAAGGCTGTTAAATTTCTCACGCTGGTTGAGGAAAGACAGAAAAGCGGAAAGCCCCTGAAAGTCGAGGAATGGGAGGAAGTTATGGAGGAGCTTGGAATGGTCCGCTCCTCTTTCTATTCAATGAGAAACAAACTCATCGGTGCAGGAATGATATCGATACGCAATGGTGAGTACCATCTTTCAGGAGCATTCAGCAAGGATCTGGTTGATATGGCAAGATGGTGGTGGGTTGTGGTTCTCGGCTACGATCCGGAAAGTCTCTGACTTTCCATCTTCTTAATTCTCCGCTCTATCTCCTCCGCCAGCAGTCTGTCATTCATTGCAAGGTTGTATGCTTCCCTTAGTTTATCCACATCTCCTGTTTCCTCTCCCCACTCCATCAGCATTCTAGAAATTTTCCTCTCAATGCCAGGATACGAAGCGCTCAAAGTCGAATAGATGAAGTAGGCCTTTTCATAGTTGCCCATGGATTCATATATCTCAGCCATAGCAAGCCTTGCCTCAACGGTATCTTTCAACCTTAACGATTCTTCAATTTTCTTTAAACCGGCCTCGGGATTGCTCATCGCCAGTGCTCTGCCCCATTCAAGAAGGACGCTGCTCTTTGCATCAACAACAGCATCTATTCCGGGTAACAGGTCTAGAATTCTAATCGCCCTTCTGTAATCCCCGTCTTCCGAAACTTCCAGGGCAAAGAAAAGCACCTTCCTGATGTATCCCCTGAATCCGAAGTCCTGAAACTCCATAACAAGCTTTGCCGCATCCTCATACTTTCCCTCGACCAGGCGCCTTTCAATTGCTTCCTTTAGCAATAAAAACATGTTCTGGAGAAGTTTTCTTTCATTACATCCCCTCAACTCTCTGAGGGCTGTCAGAAAGATTGCAAAGCATTTGGCCTCATCCTCACCATCAAGATATCTGGACAGTCTTTCGGCAACCTTCGCCACGATATACACGGCAGCAGGAGCGTCACGAAGTAGAATGAGGTACTTACCAACCTTATCAGGATTTTCAAAGATTCTTTTAACGGAATGCATAACTATAGGATCGCTGCTAAGGGCCTTCAGTATCTTCACATCATCTTCATCGATAAAATTGGCAATACTCTCAATGAACTTTTCCATGCGGTTTTTTGGTTAAATATAAATAAAAGCTTTTTTCTTCATCAAAACCGAAGTTTTCCCGAAAGCATTCTTGCGATAATAAGCCTCTGAATCTCGCTTGTTCCTTCGTATATAGTCCCCACTCTGGCATCCCTGTAGTACCTTTCTATGTCGTACTCCTTGCTGTAGCCGTAGCCACCGAATATCTGCAAAGCTTCGTAGGTCACTCTTACAGCGGTCTCACTTGCAAAGAGCTTCGCTGCAGAACTAAAAGCAGGATCGGCCTTACCACTATCTATCATCCATGCAGCTCTGTATACGAGAAGTCTTGCAGCCTCTATGTCCTTCCACATGTCTGCAAGCTTGAACTGAATTGCCTGATGCTCGATCAGAGGTTTTCCGAACGCTTTTCGCTGTTTGGCATATTCCAGTGCCCTTTCGTACGCTCCAACAGCCATTCCGAGCTGTACCGCACCCACAAAAACTCTGCTCTCATTAAAGAACCTCATTAGCTGGTAGAAACCAAAATTCTCATTCCCTATAAGGTTGTTTTCAGGAACGAAAAGGTCTTTCAGGTATATCTCAGCAGTATCGTGGCAGTTCAGTCCCATTTTCTTTATTCTTCTGGCCTCATAACCGTCCCGGTCCGTTTCAACAAGAAACGCAGATATTCCTCTGTAGCCTGCGCTCATGTCTGTTTTGGCCAGAACAACAACCCAGTCCGAGATGCTTCCATTGGTGATGAACGTCTTTGTCCCATTTAGCTTCCAGCCGCCTTCCACTCTTTCCGCCCTCGTTTTTATGGCCTGAACATCGCTTCCAGCATCAGGCTCCGTGATTGCAATCGCTGATGGAGTCTTGCCTTTAACAACGAGTGGCAGGTAATTCTCTTTCTGTTCTTCCGTTCCGAAGTACCTCACCATCGGACAGCCGAGAGAAGCGGTAAGAACTGCCGAACCTATGCTGCTGTCTGCCCTTGTGAATTCCTCAGCGATTATAGCGCAGCCCAAATAGTCCATCTCCGAACCACCGTACTCCTCAGGGATGTCCGCTCCAACGTAGCCCAGTTTGGCAGCTTTCCTGAAAATATCCCACGGATATTCCCCCTTCTCATCATATTCCTTTCCGTAAGGCCTGATTTCTTTTTCCGCAAACTCCCTTACGGCATCTCGAAGAATTCTGTGTTCCTCATCAAACTCAAAGTTCATGATTTTCTTTTCTCTTAACTAAATTTAAAATTTACCACTTTGTGGAATGCAATATAAAATAGAATTACACTCTAACTCTCGTCAAGTCCTGCAATCTCTTCATCAATTTCCCTAAGAACCTCATCCACCACATCAGGCGATACGACGCCCCTTGAGCTGGCCTCCCTCAACGCACTCTTTTTCGCATTCAGAACGTATTTTCTCGCCCTTTTAACAATATCTGAGCCGCTTTCCAGTTTTAGCGTCTCCTGAAGTTCCGCCCTTGCTCCTGCAATCTCTCTGTCAAGATCCCCCATAAGTCTCTCAGCCACAGGTTCAACAACCTTGCCCTCCTCAACCGCCCTTTTCAGCTCATATCTCGCACTTTTTGCAGCTATGTACCTCGCAATTGCCCTCTCAAGCTCTGTTTTCTTCACATCCCTGAATCTCTTTCTGACGAAAATTTCAAGAGTCAGACCCTGCACAGTAAGCGAAAAAATGACGACGCCAAAAGTTATGGTGGAAACCTGGACATTTCCAAAGCTGAGGGCCAGCGCAACCGGAATGACGCCTCTTAATCCACCCCAAAAAACGGTATGCTTCCACAGGCTGGGAAACCTGAGCCACGTCATCACCGGATAAACAACGGCCGCCCTTGCAAGCAGAACGGCAAGTATGGCAACCAGAATCGCTTTCCAGGAATAAAAAATGTTTAAGTGAGTGTTGATACCTATCAGAATGAATACAACCGAATTCACGAGAAAAACAACAACACTCCAAAAATCCATCAAAACTATCCTGGTGGAAGGAGACATGGAAAAAATCCTTCCGTAATTTCCAACAATAAGACCTGCAGAGACGGCAGCTATCACTCCAGAAACATGGAAATTTTCCGCCACAAGAAAACTCGAATAGGCAAGTACTATTGTGATAGCTATCTCAACCATGTGGTCGTCTATTCCGGAAAGAATTCTGTATGCGAGATATCCGAGAACAGCACCAACAATCACACCCCCCGCACAAACCAGAATGAAGTCAACAACACCCGAAAAAAGGTTGAAGCTTCCGCTCTTAAGCATTTCATACATTATGGCAAAAACCACAACCGCTGCACCGTCATTCAGTACACTCTCACCCTCTATTATCGCAGACAGCCTTTTTGGAGCTGAAATCGACTTAAATGTGGCCAAAACCGAAACAGGATCTGTAGGAGACACTATCGCACCGAGAAGAAGAGCAAGTTCAAGAGGGAATCCGCAGAAGTAATGTAAGGCGTAACCGACTACCAGGGTTGATACCACAACTCCAAAAAAGGCCATGGTTGAAACTGGCTTAAGGTTCTCCCTCAACTCATGGAGGTCCATATTTAAGGCGGCCTCAAAAAGGAGGGGTGGAAGAATAACAGTAAAAACCAGTTCTCTTGTAAGTGGAATCTCCGGAAGTAATCCAGAAATGCCTACAAAGAAACCAGCAACTACAAGAGCAATTGTGTAGGGAAATTTTGTAAACTTTACAGCCACTGCAACGACAACAGCAATCATTAAAAGCTCCACAAACTCCACAACAATTTCATTCAGATCCACAAACATGTTTACTATCTCTGATTTAAAAAGTTAAGCCGTGACATTCAGTTCTGAAATTGCAGACAATATCAAAAAAGCTTTTAAAACACTCGAAGAAGTTGTGTTTGAGGTGGGCACAATGCAGTCAGACATTCCAGTAAAAGAAGTGATGACAACAGTTGTCTGTACCGTCAAAATGACGGATAGCGTTCATAATCTGGCCAAAAAACTCGTAGAATACGGTGTTGGCAGCGCTGTTGTTCTCGATAATGGACTTCCTGTTGGAATTGTGACAGAAAAAGATCTCATTTCAAAAATAGTTGCGAGAAATAAAGTACCGAGCGAAGTTATTGTAGAGGAGGTTATGTCACAGCCGGTAATCACAATCAATCCGAATACAAGTCTTAGAGAAGCGGCCAGAATTATGATGAAAAGAGGTATAAGGAGACTGCCTGTTGTAAATAACTCCGGCGAACTTATCGGGATAATAACAGACAACGACATACTCAGCGTCTCTCTGGATCTTGGTGAGTTCGCCTCCCTCATAACCCAGGACGCAATAGGCTACTCTTCCCAGGTCGTTGAAGGTCCTGTTATCGAAGAAGAAGAGGATACTGGTGGTATCTGCGATAAATGCGGGAAGTACACCGATAAACTCTACAGCTACAACGGGCTCAGGTTGTGTGAAGATTGTGCCGATGCCGAGAAATAGGGGTGATCCGTTTTGAAAAACAAAAAACCTGGAAGTGTAATGGATATTGCCACAAAAGAAGTTTTCACTCTCCCTCCGACCTCAACCATAATGAATGCGCTGAAAACCATGATTAGGGAGAACTTCAGGAGGATTCCCATTGCAGATGCGGGCACGAAAAGACTCGAGGGGATCATATCCGCAACAGACTTTGTGAACTTGTTTGGAGGGGGAAGTAAATTTGGAATTGTAAGCGGAAAGTATGGCGGTAATCTTGCCGCCGCTGTTAACAGCGAGGTTGAAAAGATTATGGAATCAAAGGTTGTTACAGTAGACTACACCGCATCATTTGAGGATGCGGTCGAAATTATGTTTGAGAAAAAGGTTGGTGGATGTCCCATCATAAATGAAGACGAAAAAGTCGTAGGGATTATTACGGAAAGAGACGTGCTGAACTATCTTGGTCGCAATGGAGATCTGGATGGAATTGCATCGGAATATATGACGAACAGCGTTGTAACTCTCAAACCCAGAGAGTCCATAGAGAAGGCGATGAGGACCATGATAGAAAAGAAGCTCAGAAGACTGCCAATTATAGATGACGGCATTCTCGTTGGGCTGATAACTGTAAGGGAAATTCTCAGATACTTCGGTACTGGAGAGGCTTTCAGAATGCTCACGAGTGGAAATATAAAGGAGGCAATAGAAAAGCCAATTTCAACAATCCTCACCAATGACGATATACTCGTTTACAAGGATATTCTGACCTTTCCAAAGGATACAAGTATTTCACAGCTCGTTAGAGCGATGATTGATAAGGGATATGGCGCCGCTCTCATAGTCGAGTCAGGAAAGCTGGAAGGAATCATAACAGAGAGAGATTTAATCAAGTTCCTATATACAAAATCATGAATTTTATCGCAAAGGCTCTCAACCTATCCTCTTCTGCAGCCGCAAGACTCGAAGAAAGGAACATCCTCAGAAAAGCTTTCATAAAGCATCCCTTTTTTTCGGACATTGTCGAAGCTTTCAGGCTTGATAAAAAATTCGGACACTATGAAGACGGCACAGTTATTGTAAAGGCACAGGATGGGTTGAGAGTTTTCAGGGGATTTCCGAAAATAAAGCGCATTCTGACGATCAATCCTGCCCTCAAAAGGCACTTTGGCAGCAGAAAAATTGCGCTGGAAGAGAAAATGAACGGATACAACGTCAGAATTGTTAGAATTGGCGAGAACATCTACGCTATTACCAGACGTGGGTTGTTCTGTCCATATACAACCGAGAAGGCAAGAGAAGCTTTCACCCATGATTTTTTTGACGACTATCCGGATCACATGCTCTGCTGCGAGGCTGTTGGGATCGCTTCTCCCTACGTTCCAAACGAGGTTTACGGCATTGAGGGACTCGATTTTTTCCTTTTTGACGTGAGACACTCCAGTACAAATGAACCCGTTGAAATTTCAGAAAAGATTGAAATCGCAAAAAGATACAAACTAAAATTGGCCAAGATACTCAAGTTTTCGACCCCGGATGACTTTGAAAGTATAAAAAAGGTCGTTGGCCAGCTCGATAAAAATGGAAGAGAGGGAATCGTTTTCAAGGATGTGAAAATGGAGCTTCAGCCGCTAAAGTATACGACAAGTTACGCAAATGCCTCCGATCTCAGATATGCTTTCAGATTCTTTGGTGAATACTCAAGAGATTTTATGCTTGCGAGGATAGTTAGAGAGGCTTTTCAGAGCTTTGAGTTCGGAGATGACAAGGAAGAGTTCGATGCCCGATGCCTGAAAATAGGAAAAGCGATTTTAGAGCCCATGGTTGAAAGCATAAAGAGATGCAGTCAGGGTGAATCGATATATGAAGAGAGCGATCTGATATTCTCCAGCCAGGAGGTTATCGAGCTTTTCAAAATGCACCTGAGATTCCTTGGCATTGACTTTAAGGCTGATGTGAGCAGAGAGGATGGCGGGTACAGGGTAAAGTTAAAAAGGGTTATGAGGAGTACAACTGATAAGATAAATGGAATACTGGAAGGCCGAACCTGGAAGTAGATAGAATGATAACCGCAGGAATTGATCCCGGAACCGGGTCGTATGATGTGGTAGCTCTGGAAGATAGAAGGGTAACCTACAGGGCCACAATACCAACCAGGGTTGTTAGAGAAAGACCGGATGAGCTGATAGCAGCACTTGAGGATTCGGGGGCTGAAGTTATTGCAGGACTCTCAGGCTACGGTTTACCGGTAAAGAAGTTCTCTGAGCTGGACGAGGTTGATGTTTTCCTTATGACACTGAATTTTGACAGAAAAAAGGCAATAGGTCTGAGAAGTCTTGTTGAAATGGTCAGAAAAAAAGATGTACCATTGTACACCGTGCCTGCTGTGATACATCTACCAACTGTCCCATCGTGGAGAAAGATGAACAAGATAGACCTTGGCACTGCAGACAAGCTGTGTTCAGCCGTTTTAGCCGTTGCCAAGATCTCAGAGGATGAAGAAATCACAAGGTTGAATTTCGTACTCGCTGAGGTGGGTGAGGGGTTCAATGCATTTATAGCCATTAAGAACGGCAGAATAGTGGATGGAATGGGGGGGACAACATCCTTTCCCGGATACACATCCATTGGTGCCCTTGACGCTGAGCTTGCCTACCTCATCGGAGAGTTCCCCAAGTCCATGATCTTCAGCGGTGGTGTGAAGAGCTACGCAAAGGAATGGGGTCTCAACGATTCAGAAACACTGGACGTTCTGGCAGAGTACGTGATGAAGGGCTTGAGATCAATGGAAGTATCGGTAAATCCGGATTTCTACGTTCTTTCAGGAAAGCTGGCAGGTGATTTGCTCAGAAGAATACGGGACAGAAGCGGAAAGGATGTAATGCTGCTGAGAGGGTTTGGGAGAGGAAAACAATCCGCTCAGGGGGCAGCGGTCATTGCAAATGCCATTGCGGGTGGGGAGTTCAGGGAGATTGTGGACTACATGCGAATTTTAGAGGCGAAAGGAACGGTGCTGGACTACATAACCTCCGACATCATGGAGTATCTCAGAAGGGGGATGGAGAGGTTTTGATTAAACCTTTTACCAATATACCATGGAGGTGCGTAAGCCCAGACTGTGGTTGTCACAAAACAGGAGCAAACAACTTCGGTATTGGTGATTTTCAAACCATTACGAGTTTTTTTTTGGCTAATCTGTTCCCCCAAACTAATCATCTGGTGTAATGTCCATCATGATTGCATCGTCACTAGTATCACAACACTCCTCAGCATCACCGGCACTACTCCACTTTCTGCATGCACCACTCACCGAATCCTTCCCTGACGTTCTTCTCCCCAACAAAGACCGTGGTGTTCAGTTCATTGATGGAAACGATGGTGGGGACGAACACGACGCCGTACCTCTGCATAACTTCCACGCAGTCGGCAGTCATATTGCTGACGTTGCAGTAAGTGATGTTGCACATCTCAACCAGTGATTTTACTTTGCTACAGTGCGGACAATGCGGAGAGAAGAAGTAGTAAACGCCTTGTAGCATGCTTTCGTTTTCGTGCAGGAGGTCGTAGATAGCGGACCTGTTTATCTCCGCATCGTTGATGCTGATGCTGACGTATCTGGCAACCACAATCGTCGAGTTCCGCTGCACCACCGCAATTTTCTCAGGAAGGGTGTGGTTGAGTTGTATCACAAAGCTGAGGTCTCCGGAATTTGCTATCAGCTTTCCGTCATCAGCTTTGAGGCTCATGGAGTCAAGGTTGTTGAGCACAGCAACAAAGGGGTCGATCGTATCGAAGTCGTCTTTGCTTGCGGCAAGCTTGAACATCCTACCTTCACTCACGATGGTCTTGGTCCCGTTGTCTATTAGAACTGCAGTCCCGTTCTCGATCTTCAGAACCCTGTCCGGCTTCACGTAGGTTACTTCGGCTCTGTAACTCTTATTACCCACAATGTAGATCACGTCAGCTTTGAAGGAGTTTATTTTGTTCCAGTAGTCGTCCACTTGGGGCTGCGCTACACACCCCGCCACGGCTGCGATGAGAAAGAGTATCACAACGCGCCTCATCTTGCCACCACACTGAGGGCAGCCGTGTAGATTATGAAGCCTGCAATGTATATAGCCGCAAGGTCGCGTTTCTCCAGTCTGCCCTCCGCCAGAACAACATCTAAGGACAACAGAGCAGAAGCTATGGTCGTTTTCCAGACTGTTCGGTAGGAAATGAAGATGCAGAACGCCGCAATCGTCGTTAAAAGGTGTGCTACGAACCTCTTCACACTTCCACACCCCTGTAGATTCTGAAGACGTCGTAGAGGACGAGGAGCAGGGAGATGGCTATTCCGGCGTAGAAGATCCGCGAAGACCAGGTTTCGATGAAGGCACTCGCAATCATTGCCACCATCAGGACTATCGCACCAATTCCGGTGTAGAACAGGGTGCTTGCAGGTCTCGACTTCCTCTCGATTACAGTTTTGGTCAGAATTGTGGCAAACGCTGTTATCCACCACATGACAAAAGATCTCAGTCCGATAGTTGTCAGAGCGTCTTTCGTGTTCTGTTTTAGTGGAAAATTGTTAATCGAGATAAAGCACATTGCTGAAATTACCAGGGAAATGAATGCTACTATTCCAAGCGTTTTTGTGACGGGATGTATATCCTTTCTGAAAA
Organism: Archaeoglobus neptunius; assembly: GCF_016757965.1. Lineage (NCBI taxonomy): Archaea > Methanobacteriati > Methanobacteriota > Archaeoglobi > Archaeoglobales > Archaeoglobaceae > Archaeoglobus > Archaeoglobus neptunius. Next base: position 94,378 of record NZ_JAEKIW010000006.1, read on the forward strand.
TTGCCATGTTCTCACCAGATGGGGAAAATTCAACATAGGTGTGCAGCTTTGCATGCAGCATTAGCGCCTTGATCGCAAGCCCGATCTATGCCATACTCACATATGATCGTGCAGGTGATTTCGCAGATTCCTGCTGCGATGGGATTCTCTATTAGAGCTACGCATATCTCTCCACAAGTTTCTGCACATGCTATGATGCCTCCTGCCGCTGTAGAGCATAATTTTGAGACTACTGCCTTGCAGATCGAACACTTGTCTGGCAACCAACCAGAGGTATGGACAAATTTCTTTGTCGAATATATCTCCCCACCAGTAGCGTAATATATTCTGACGACCTGTCCGTCCAAAATGCCAATCACCGTTGCTTCCCCATATCTGTTCTTGATGTACACCAGCAGACCATTTTTCTTACCTTTCAGTGGAACTTTGACGATTTCAGTCGTCACACCCCTGTGACTGACAACCTGCACGATGGCCTTGCTGTAAACCGGTTTCAGGTTCAGATCGCTGAGATGCTCTCTCAGCATTAAAGAATCCTTGCCGTTGAACACCTGTACGGCTTTAAGGTAGGCGATGGAACCTCGCACGATCGAACTCTTCACGTCGTTCGGAATTGTAACCACACCCGAACAGCTCGGGCAGGAGTTGTTTTCTTCAGCCGCCACCGGCATCACAGCACTCCCGACTAAGACCAGAACTAACATTAAGCTCACCAGTCTTTTCATACCATCACCTCATCAACACTGTGGCTATTTAGCACCATACCACAATGCGCAACATTAAGAGTGGTTGGACTGTAGACGACATCCGTCGATATGCAAACTTTCCTGCCCTTCATCTACCAAAGGCTGGACAATCTTAAACGACCATGCACGCAACGGTGTAGTTGTTCCACCCCTCCTTCAAGGTAACCTTGTCCAGATGACCGTTGAGCCAGAAACCCCAGACGTAGCCCGTATGCATCGGCAAAGTCAGGCCAGACCACTTCGCCCAGATCTCGAACTTTAGGCTGACTCTGTCTGCATCTCCGGACATGTAAGCGTACACTTCAGTAGGCTCGTAGTACGATTTGACCTCTGCCGTACTCGGTTTGACGACATCGAGCTTGCTGAAGATCGGAACTCTGTGCGAATAGTAACCCATCACCGTTGTTCGATTTTTTGTTACGATCTTGAGCATCTTTCCGTGCTCGGTCTCCACAATCTCCATAACTTTCGTCCCATTCACCGCAAGGTTTTCCATAACATCGTGGATGGTTCCATCTTCCTTAAGCACTACCGGGACGTAAACCGTCACAGCTTTACTGCAGTTCACAGGCTCGACTGTAACGCGATACTCGACGATGTTGACCTGAGCTTGGCTGAGAACGATGATGGCGGCAAAGATAACAGCGGCAATAGCAACAATCCGGAAATTGGGCAGCATCCGATTCACCACCTATTAATAAAAATTTTAAGAAGCTTATCATTTTTCCATTTTCCCCCCTACCTTCTCAGCCAGTGCGTTCGCATACAATTTACTGAGTTCATCACCGCTTATCTTTACTTCGAACCAGACTGTGTATACTCCCGTCTTTTTGTCGAACTTGCCATGCGGAACCAGAACACCATCTTTTATCAACTCACGTCCTACCTCCTTCTTTATTTCCACGATTTGGCGATCGATCTTGGCGATTTTTTCCATTTTTTCCATCGAAGATTTTGCCATTCGCAGATTCGTGAGATAATTGTACGACGCATCTATCGACGCTTGCCACCATTTTTCGTAATCCCCAAAAGTGGCCTTAGCTGCAAGATATTTATCCCAGCTAAAAGACATCTGCTCTGCTACAATTTCTGCCATCAACTCTGTAAACTCCCGGTTTATCTGGTCCTCCGTCGGAATCGGGAAATCACCACCGTATCGCTTTTTGTATTCCTGTACAACCGATTTTATGAAGGACGAGTACACTTTAAACTCCCACGGCCAAGGTGCAGCTCCATTTTTCTCGTAGTAAGTAATGCAATCTATGTTGTACTCCACAAACAGGTGCTGAGGAAGGTTGCTCGGTTCAACACCCTTGTATTCAAGATAGGACTTCCCGTGAGGATATGCCGGAGTTACCCATGATGGCTTCCATCCGTGGATGTAGTAATCAGACACGTGATGTGTCAACCACCCTGCCGTATAGGCTATTTCTTGATCCGTCGAAGCCCTTTGCCACACGAAACGGTTGAATCTCTCGTCATAGTGGAAGAGTTGAGCCAGTTTGCTCCATCCCTGCGGTACTGTTACCCCGTCTTTGCCTACGAATATGTCCGGCACAACAGCACCGTTTATGGAGTCGATTTTGTAAAGATATACCTGCCGTGGAAGTCCGCTTCTATCAGCCAGTTTCTTTACGATGCTGTAATGCGTCGGTCCACCCCAAGCGATTACCGGACCAAACATACTCCCGACTAAGACCAGAACTAACATTAAGCTCATCAGTCTTTTCATACCATCACCTCATCAACACTGTGACACGCTTAAACACGTGATATTTAAACTTTTCTACAATTAAATAAAAACTTAAACTTAATTTATTTTTTAAGTAAGTAGCTTAAAAATTCTTGAAAAGTTAAATAGCAAGCTTAAATTTATATAACAGAGCAAAAAAGCTTTAAGTTGGTGCATGCTACTTGCACTCAATGTTGCCGCCAAGGAAGCGTGAGATCCTGCATATTTTATCAAAAGCTCCACTGACGAACTCTGAAATTTCGAAAGTGGTTGGTATAACCCCAGCAGCGGTTTCGGATCACATGAGAAAGCTTGTTGGTGATGGACTGGTTGAGAAAACCGGTAAAAAGTTCACCCTGACCCCCAAGGGTCTGATCACTCTCCACACTTCAGAAATTATTGAAAGTACGCTATCTGCGATCGAAAAAGATAGAGAATTCTGGGAGGAGCACGATCTGACGGCAATTCCATCGCACCTTCTCTTGAGGCTCGGAGAACTCGGGAACTATGAGGTGATAAAAAGTGGAGAAAACGAAATTCTGAAACACAAGGAAAGGTTTACCGAAGTCGTGAGAAAATCGAAGTGGATCAGGGCAGTTTTCGGCTTTTTTCTCCCCGACTACCCGCCCCTCCTCACCAGAGTATCTCAACATACGGACATATCGGTCGTTGTCAGCAGAGACGTTGCAGTGAAGCTGGAAGACCATCAGGATATTTTGAAAAGTTTCAAAGGAAGGCTGTTCGTTTGCGATAACATTAAGCTCGTCTGCATAGCGGGCAGCGAGGGACTGTGTCTGGGCTTGTTTCTGAAAAATGGCCAGTACGATGTTCGAAGGGGAATAATCAGCCACGATAGCAGTGCTGCGTGGTGGGGAAGAGACCTCCACGCTCATTTCATTCGATACTCATACACCTTTTGAAAGCCTGTGGTAAGGCCGTAATCACATCCGTTGCTGTAAAGTTGTACGCCTTTTCATCGAAACAGATGTCCCCTGCCAAACCTGTGACGAAAGCTGCCGAGCATGCAGCGTGAAAGGCATCGTCATTACAGAGTGTTGCCCCGCAAACTCCCGCTAGGACGTCCCCACTGCCACCAACCGTCATCCCCGCATTCCCGCTTCTGTTTATCTTGATCCTCTTCCCATCAGTAATGTAATCCTCCCGACCTTTAAGAAGAATCACACATCCAGTTTGCCTTGCCCTCCTCATCAATGACTCTTCGTCCATTTCTTCACCAAAGACCTTTCGAAATTCGCCCCTGTGTGGTGTCAAAATACAATCACAGTCCTCTGGAATCTCCCTGACTATCCCCTGAGCATCGAGAACGGCTTTTTTACAGGTCTTCAACAGCTCTTCGACAAAATCCGGGAATTCATCATTCTCACCTATGCCCATCCCCATTACCACCACATCATGCTTTAAAGCCAGTTTTTCAACTTCTTCAAGGTTTTTCATGGTTATAGCATCTCCTTTCAACCCCCTAACTATCAGATTCGGGCTGTATGATGCTACTATTGACTTTATGGATTCCGGTACAGCAGTTGTAACTATATCCGCTCCTGAATTGTAAGCTGCCAGACTTGCAAGTACAGGAGCACCCGTGTATTCACCTCCGCCGATAACCAGAACCCTGCCATGTTCCCCCTTATGAGCATCATCCTTCCTGAAATAGGAGTGCGCAACATCACCGGGACCGCACAGCCTTTCGAACGATGCCGGAATACCAATATCTTTAACAACAATTTCCCCACATACTTCTTTCGCTTTGAGCAAACCGGGTTTAGCCTTATGAAACGTTACTGTTAGATCGGCCCTGACAACTTCCCTGTACTCTCCAGTGTCCGGGTTTAACCCTGTGGGGACATCAACCGCAACTACGAATGACTCTCCTTTATTTATCATGTCTACTGCAGTAGCGTAGGGTTCCCTCAGCTTCCCACGTACACCCGTACCAAGCATCGCATCAATAACAATATCTGCATCTATCTTATCTGGACAGCCCTGAAAAATTTGCATCCCTGCTTTCTGACATATTTCAAAGTTTTTTTTGGCTATCTCAGTCTTCGGTTCAGTCATCAGATAAATTTCAACATCAAAACCCTTCAAATGCCTTGCAGCGACGAAACCATCGCCTCCATTGTTTCCTCCACCTGTAAAAATAAAAACCTTCCCGTATTCAAATCGACGAACGATCTCCTCAGCAAGACCTTTTCCAGCATTTTCCATCAGAACGAGTCTGCTTAAGCCGTAATACTCGCAGTTTGTATCAAGAATCTGCATATCTCTCGAAGAGATAGTCTCCATGAGTCTACCTTCGCGGAAGCCTTAAATATTTTTGTCGATAGCTGAGGTCATGAACCCCTCAAGAGTTTTCGATATCATTGAGAAACACACGAAAATGATGGAGGACTCTATCCCGCTGATAGCAAGTGAGAACATCACCTCACCGCTCGTAAGGAGGTGTTATGTTTCCGATCTGGGCCACAGGTATGCTGAGGGGAAGGTTGGAGAAAGATTCTACGAGGGTTGCAGCTACATAGACGAAATAGAGCAGATGGCCATTGACCTGACCAGAAAAATTTTTGAAGTCGAACACGCAAACGTTCAGCCGATTTCCGGTGTTGTTGCCAACATCGCAGCGTTTTTTGCGCTCACGAGTGCCGGAGATACTATCATGAGTCTTTCTGTTCCCTGTGGTGGACATATCAGCCATGATACCGTTTCTGCCGCTGGGCTCAGGGGGTTGAGAGTGGTACACTATCCCTTTAACAACGAGGAAATGACCATCGATCTGGACAGAACCGCCGTGATAGCAAGAGAGATCGAGCCAAAACTATTTATCCTTGGTTCAAGTCTCATTCTCTTCAGGCAGCCGGTCAGTGAAATACGGAAAATTGCTGATGAAATCGGGGCGTACGTTATGTATGATGCGAGCCATGTTCTGGGACTGATTGCGGGAAAGTCGTTCCAGAATCCAATCAAGGAGGGTGCAGATGTTATGACCGGTTCAACCCACAAAACGTTTTTTGGACCGCAGAGGGCCATAATAGCGAGCAAAGAGGGTTTGGCAGAAGACATAGACAGAGCAGTTTTTCCAGGTGTTGTCAGCAATCACCATCTCAACACCCTTGCGGGTTACGTCATTGCGGCCATGGAGATGCTTGAGTTTGGGGAAAGATACGCAAAGCAGGTTGTTAAAAACGCCAAAACGCTGGCAGAAGAGCTGTACAATCTTGGATACAGAGTTTTAGGTGAGAACAAAGGATTTACCGAAACACATCAGGTTGCTGTCGACGTGAAAGAACACGGTGGTGGGGAGAGAGTGGCCAAAAAGCTCGAAGCTGTTGGGATAATCCTGAACAAAAATCTGCTGCCATGGGACTCGATTGAAGACACCGAAGATCCTTCAGGAATCAGAATAGGTGTTCAGGAAGTGACAAGGCTTGGAATGAAGGAAGAAGATATGAGAATTCTTGCCAATTTCATCGATGCGGCAATTAGAGAGAAGAAAAGCGCTGCGACAATCAGAGAGGAGATAAAAGAGTTTAAAAAGAATTTCAGGACTGTTAAATACTCCTTCGATGAATTTGATGCATACAGGTTTCCAGAACTGAAATGAGAGTGTGGATAGACCCTGGATCCGGTCCTGAAAAGCTGAGAGAGCAATTAAGAGCGCTGAACAGCGAGCTATATGAGAGATTGATGATGATCGACCCCAGCGACGAATTCATACAGTACATGCTGAAACCACTGAGGAGCAGTGTGAGAGTAAACACACTTAAGGCAGATGCTGAAGTTGTGAAAGAGAACATGAAAGAGGTAATCACTGGGGATGTGCCGTGGTGCCGGGAGGGATTTTTTGTCAGTATAGACGACTTTTCTGCCGTTCCAGAACATCAACTCGGGATAATCTTCTCACAGGAAGCCTCTTCAATGATTCCGCCCGTTGTCATGAGTCCCGAGCCGGGTATGGACGTTCTGGACATCGCAGCATCCCCGGGAGCAAAAACTACGCAAATAGCCCAGTACATGGAAAACAAGGGATGCATTGTTGCCAACGACGTTAAGTACCAGAGAATAAACATTCTGATATCAAATCTGCAGAAATGCGGGGTCTTGATAGCCAAGGTTACGGAAAAGGACGGAAGATACTTCGGGAGGTTCAGAAACAGGTTCGATGCCGTACTTGTCGACGCACCATGCAGCAACATGGGGATGATAAGAAAAAACTACAAAAACATCAGATTGTGGAGGTTAAAGGACTGCTATAGCCTCTCAAAACTTCAGAAAGAACTTCTTCTCGCTGCTTATCGATCAGTTAAACCTGGAGGTGTTGTGGTCTACTCAACCTGTACACTTGAGCCGATAGAGAATGAGGAGGTTGTACACTACCTTTTGAAAAACACCGACGCCGAGATAGAGAACATAAAAATACCCGCACAGAGAACCAGACCTTTTCTGAGGTTTGATGGTAAGGAGTATCTGGAGGAGGTGAGAAGGTGTCTGAGAATTCATCCGCAGGACAACGACACGGAGGGGTTTTTTGTAGCGAAATTGAGGAAACCGTAAGGTCTCTTCTTAAAAAACAGTTTGACGCTGAAATTAACGGCTTGAGATTTAGAATTGGAGGCAAAAACAGAATTTACGCCTACAGAGAGTGCGAATTTGATGAAATTGCGGTACACAGCGGCATGTATTTCGGTACGCTTGAAAGAGATGGTTTGAGACTGTCACTGGACGGGAGCTTCATCGTGGGCAGCAGCGCTAAAAAGAATGTGGTTGAGCTGGATGATACCAGCGCATTTAAATGGCTCACAGGAAGAGATGTCGAGGCAGAAGTTACCGGTTACTGCATTCTGAAGTGGAAAGAACGGGGATACATCCTCGGATGCGGAAAAGGGAACGGAAAACTCATCAGAAACTTCGTCCCCAAGGACAGAAGGATAAAGAAGTGAAACCTTTTAAATACGACAACGATTTTTGTTTATGAAACTTGGATTTGTTGGAGCAGGTAGAGTTGGCAGCACATCAGCGTTCACCTGTCTTCTGAACATGGATGTTGAGGAGATTGCTCTTGTCGATATAGCCGAAGACCTTGCAGTTGGAGAAGCAATGGATCTGTCACATGCCGCAGCGGGAATAGACAAGTATCCCAAAATTGTTGGCGGTAGCGACTACGCTCTGCTGAAGGGCAGTGAAATAATCGTCGTAACTGCTGGACTTGCAAGAAAGCCCGGGATGACAAGGCTGGACCTCGCAACCAAGAACGCTGCAATTATTAAAGACATCGCAAATAAGATCGTTCAGACATCACCCGAGAGCAAGATTCTCGTTGTGACGAACCCCATGGACATTATGACCTACATCATGTGGAAGGAGAGTGGGAAGCCAAGAAATGAAGTTTTTGGTATGGGCAACCAGCTCGATTCTCAGAGGCTCAAGGACAGACTCCACGCAGCGGGCGTCAGGAACATAAAAAGGGCCTGGATAATCGGAGAGCACGGAGACAGCATGTTCGTGGCCAAAAGTCTCGCCGATTTTGACGGAGATGTCAACTGGGAGGAGGTTGAGAAAGATACAAGGTTTGTAGCAGCGGAAGTAATAAAGAGGAAAGGGGCAACGATCTTCGGGCCTGCAGTAGCGATATACAGAATGGTGAGAGCGGTTGTGGAGGATACCGGTGAGATTCTGCCGACCAGCTTCGTGCTCCAGGGAGAATACGGACTGGAGAATGTTGCTGTTGGTGTGCCTGTGAAACTCGGAAAACATGGTGCAGAGTTTGTTGACATGGGTTTAACAGATGAAGAAATTGAAAACCTGAAAAAGTCAGCATCGATTCTCAGAGAAAGGCTCACCGAGCTCGGTTATTAACTATTTTTAAAACAAAAAGTTGCCCAGCATCTTCCAGATGAACTTTTCCATACCTGTCCCGGAAACAATTTTACCTGCAACAAGTACCAATTTCTGAATCAAACCCCCATCTACAAGCATTCTTTGAGATTCTACCATCTCAGCCTTTAAAGATGGATTGGCGTTTATTTCTTCAAAAATTTTGATCGTCAGTTTTAGGGCCCAGCTCAGGAGCACGTTAAAACCTTCTGATATTTTTGCTGTATCCACGTTGGCCACAGCGATAACGTTGTCTGCCGCTTTACCGGCCATTGCACTACTCTGAAGGAACATGTTCAGCGCAGCCGAAAACTTGGCCTCCGGAATCATGGGCATCACCTCATTATTACTATTCTCATCTATTACATAATGTATCGCTCATCGTATATAACTGTTCCCCATTACAACAACAATTATTATAATTAACAACAACAATGTAAGCTCTAAGCAGTGAGTCCACAGTAAGTCCCGAAACTAACCTTTGGTGATGAGGTCTTCACTGCTTCTGGCGGTTACGATCTCCGGCAAATCCCCGGCAAGGGCCATAATTTCATCTTTAATAACTATTATACCCTCTACATGATCCGAATGCTTTGAATAAAACCTGGAAACCACATTCTCAAGTTCTTCCCTGCCAAAATCTCCTATTTCATTGCCCAGTGCCGTGGCAAGAGCGTCTGCCACACTCGGATTCTCTGCTATAACTGTTGCAGCATCGGCATATCCAAAACTGACAGAATGCCCGATCTTCCCGCTGGATGTGCAAACTGCAAGATACTCAACCGGTGGTATTTTTAGAGCAAATTCAGATGGATAGATTCCCACAACAAGTTCCCTGTCTGAATGAATTACTATATCTCCTCCATTATCAACAACTGCAATCTTGGCTCCTGCTTCGATCATTTTTTCAACCGCATATCCTGCAATTGTCCCTGCAACTGCAGCCATCGGTCCAACACCCGCAATCTTCGCAGCAGTGCACATTCTTGATACTATCTCCCCACCATGGCAGTCTATCGGTTCGTAGCTTGTAAGGAACTCCGGATTGAGAGCTATATACTCCTCAATCTCACTTCTGGCCTCAAGAATTGCCTTTACCGCTATCTTATAGCAGTCTTCACTATCCGTAAGAATTGTCACGATCGTTTCCTTGTAGCGAAAACTGAATCTCTTCATATTACAAACCTATCAGCTTTATAAAGTCGGCTACCGTGTGATGGACAGTTCTCCTGTTTTCTCTCGCTATTATCCTGGGGAGAAGTCTGATTGCTGTAAGATAACTTCCCCTGAGCAGTGCATCAACGAAACTCTGCTCCATCTCAACCCAGTCGAGATCCCTGAGGATTCTCTCCTCGTACTCTGAAAGACTTTCTTCGTTCAAGCAGTCGTAGAGAATCTTTGCCGATGCCAGAGCGGGGACATTCCCCTCCCCGGCACCGCTGACGCAACCTATCGCCTCGCCAACTCCAACGACGTTAGCGCTTATGAAAGGCCTGCATTTTGACGGTTGAAGCATTCTGATTTTTGCTGAACACTGGCAAATACTGTCTTCTTTTGCAAAACCAAATTTCTCCCTGAGTCTTCCTATAAATTCAGGTATCCTTTCTTTTTCGACATTTCCAGCACCGATATGCCATCTGCCGTCCCCAAGTGGAAACGCCCACGCATAACCAGTTTTTTCCATCCAGATGTAGATGTTCTCCTCCGCATCATGCTTTTCAATGCACTGAAACGTGGGGAGTACCCTGTCGTTCTCCACCGGAGGCAGGAAGGCCCTTGAAACACCCGTCGCATCAACAATCACTTCCGGTTTGCCCTCAACACTCATCTCCACCCACAGGTCAGACAGAAGTTTTTTCTTGTCGAAGATAACGATATCTCTGTTTTTCATCCACAGCCCATTGGCCACAACGTAATCCGGCTTTAACAGAACATATTCATCTAAATCCAGATCAATTTCAGAGTAAAACCTTTTTGCCTCGCTGTAAACTGTTCCCCAGGCACATCTGCAGTCAGGCTCCCTTCTTCTGTCGTAAATTTTCACATCAAATCCGTTTTTTGATAAAAGATGGTAAAGATAACTTCCGGCGATCCCGGCACCGAAAATCTGAATCATAGCGAGTGGAGGTTTTCAACCACCGCTTCTGCAAACTCTCTCGTTCCAACCTTCGTGCCCCCCATGTGGCGGTGTATGTCATAAGTAACAATTCCGCTGCTTATGGTCATCTCAACTGCCTTCTTTATCATCTCGCTTGCATCCTTCCAGCCTATGTACTCAAACATCAGTGCTCCCGTGAGAATTTCGGCGGTGGGATTCACCTTGTTCTGTCCGGCATATTTAGGTGCCGAGCCATGAACAGGTTCGAAAACACCGATGCCATCTCCGATATTGGATCCGGGAGCAATTCCAAGCCCACCTATGAGCGCTGCGGCTGCATCGCTGAGGTAGTCACCGTTCAGGTTCGGCAGGGCAATAACGTCGTATTCGTCCGTTCTCGTGAGAATTTGCTGGAACATGTTGTCTGCAATTCTATCCTTCACAACAATCTTTCCTTCAGGCTGCTCTCCACCATATTCATCCCACAGCTCGCTTTCGGTTATGCAGTACTCGCCAAATTCCTCCCTGGCAACCTCATACCCCCAGTCTCTGAACGCTCCCTCCGTGTACTTCATTATGTTTCCCTTATGCACAAGGGTAACACTCTTTCGATTGTTTTCAATCGCATATCTTATTGCCATTCTTACCAGCCTTTTTGTGGCGAATTCACTTATCGGTTTTATCCCAATGCCGGAATCCTCGCGAATATTAACTCCGAACTCTGAATTAATGAACCTGATTATCTTCAGCGCCTCCTCACTCCCTTTTGGCCACTCTATTCCTGCATAAACATCCTCAGTGTTTTCCCTGAATATAATGAAGTTGACCTTTTCCGGATGCTTGATCGGACTCGGGACTCCTTTGAGATAGTACACCGGCCTTACGTTTGCATAGAGGTCAAGAATCTGTCTGATCGTAACGTTCAGACTTCTGTAACCACCTCCAACAGGAGTCGTGAGCGGGCCTTTGAGAGCAACCCTGTATTCTCTGATGGCATTAAGAGTATCTTCCGGCAGATGGTTACCGTAAATCTTGTAAGCATCTTCTCCAGCGTAAATCTGAAACCAGACAACCTCCTTTCCAATTTTATCTGCCGCCGCATCAAGAACCTTTAACGCCGCAGGAACAACGTCTTTCCCTGTACCATCACCCTCAAAGTACGGAATAATGGGATTGTCCGGCACAATGAGCCTTCCGTTTTCGTATCTGATTTTCTCCCCGTTCTCTGGAGGTTTGACCTTTTCATACTGCATGATCGCAAGGTATCGTGAGTTTATAAAATTCTTCCGCTACGCCTCATCATACAATCTACCACTTACATCCGCAGCAGAAGCAGTATAAAAAGCACGTCCAGTATCAGGGTCGCAGCAGAGTTAAACAGCACGATTTTAACGCCGAATCTGCCGAATAGTGAAACATGCATTGGCAGTGAGTGTTTAACGGCCCTAGCCGAGAAGCTGATGACATTACCAAGTATCAGACCAATAACCGCCCATCTCCAGTTCAACCCCGCATCCATGAACCCTGCAGCAAGTACAACAGCGGATCTTACGTTGAAAAACTCCACCCCTGCTATGGCAAGAACTCTGGGGCTTATGGGCAAAAATGATAGTAAACTGACAATTTTATCGAAGACCCCTCCCTGACTCGCCAGAACAACAGCAAAGTACGTTACAGCCATTATCAGGGCAATTCTGAAGATGTTCTGGTGCGGTGAGATCGGCTTGAAATCAACTTCAGCATCCATTCTGCCATTTTTCCACTTTCTGGATAGCAACAAACCCACCATCGACTTGATAAACGCCACACCAAATCTCGTGAGGGTGTACACAACACCTGCAAAACCCAGGACGGGTATAACAAACGGAACGAAGAAGGTATACAGATGGCTGAACACACTGGGGAAAGAATTCAAGAAGGATATCGCAATAATCTCCTTCTCATCCAACTTTTTTTCCCTCCAGGCCTGAGAGAGGACAGAGTAACTGGCAGTTGGACTTACGAAGCAGACGGCAAAGCTTACTGCAGCAATCTCACTTAAACCCAGCCGTCCCAGACGCGGTCTTATCAACTGCGAGAGCCTTTCAAGATATCCCCTTTTTATTGAATACGAAACCGCATAAATCGCAACCGCAACAACAGGCAGAGTTCTGGCAAGAAAAAACGTGGTTGAGCGTAACGCTTCTTCTATCATAGATAGTCAAAAAGAGTTGGCTGCTTTTTTTCCAGCAACTTACCCACCACTCTGAAATTTTCCTCATACTCCTTTTTTAGCTGTGGCCTGTAGAGAACCGCTGCAGGGTGATATATCGGAACTATCTTGACCTTGCCTCCCCATGCTTCTGCCTCAAAAACCTTCCCCTTTACCTTGGAGATTGAAGTAAATTCAAGCCCAAAGAGATTGAAAATGTAGTTTGCTGCGAATCTGCCCAGACAGACTATTATTTTTGGCCTTATCACTTCAAGCTGTCTTTCAAGATATCTGCCACAGGCTTCAACCTCTTCTGGTGCCGGATCCCTGTTGTTCGGAGGTCTGCATTTCAGGACGTTGCAGATGAAGACGTCGTTCCTTGTAAGACCAATTTTAGAGAGCATTTCGTTCAGGAGTTTTCCGGCATTTCCAACAAATGGCTCCCCCTTCAGGTCTTCTTCCCTTCCCGGCGCTTCTCCAACAAACACGACTTCCGCCTTCTCACTTCCGGAACCGGGAACGTAGTTTGTCTTCACCCTGTAAAGATCGCACCTCCTGCAGGTTCTGATTTCCTCAGCAATCTGCTCCAGGTTTTCCATCGAATCTTAGTGCGGAGTCAAATTAAAATAATTTGCTGCTGAATGTAAATGTCGTTGAACACTGCATGAAGTCAGGTGGGAGAAAAATTTACCGTTCCGGTAATCTTTATCTTCAATAGCGGTTCAGTTGTAACCATGAATCCATTCAAAATATTTGCGGGACTGACGATTGTCATGCTCGGAGTTTCTTTGCTGGCCCTGAGCTCGGCAGATCACAATGCAGAATATGGGGGGGTTGTTATAATCGGCCCATTTCCGATTGTTTTCTCGTCCAGCCCTGATATCGCAACGTTCATGATTTTGCTTGCAATTTTTCTGGTAATCCTGCCGTTAATCTGGAGGTGGTAGCATGATTAAGCTGCTCGCCGTAACCATTATACTGCTGGGTCTTTACCTTATCGTATCCGGGTTAAAAGAAAGAATTGAATTTGAAGATGTTAAAGAAGAATACGAAGCGGAGGAATTCGACGATAAAGAACGGAGAACCAAAAGAGAGGTTAAAGGTGGCGGAGTTATACTGATCGGCCCAATTCCGATAGTTTTTGGTGACAGCAAATACGCCACCCTTTCTTTAATTCTCGCCATTATCCTGATGGTGATATCAATCCTATTCATTCTTTTAATTGGCACCTGATTCGAATTTTCATTCAAAATCGGTGAAAGGTTTTAATCTTTAAGTGGAAAACTCTATCTTAGGTGTAAAATATGCCAGATCTTGAGGCTTTACTCAAAGAGGAGAGAGTTTTCCATCCTCCCAAGGAGCTTGTAGAGAACTCGAACATCAAGCGATTCATGGACAGACTCGGGATCAAGGATGAGGATGAGCTCAGAAAGAGAGCTCTTGAGGATCCCGAGTGGTTCTGGAGTGAGATGGCGAAGGAAGTGGGTATAGAGTGGTTCGAAGAACCGAAAAAGGTTCTCGAATGGGATCCACCCTATGCAAAGTGGTTTGTTGGTGCGAAGTACAACATCGTTCACGATGCTCTGGACAAGCAGGCGAGGTTGAGAAAGAACAAGGTTGCATACATATGGGAAGGTGAGGATGGAAGTGTCAGGAAGATTACATACGGTGAGCTGTACTGGGAGGTAAACAGACTTGCCAACGCCCTGAAAGAGCTCGGAGTAAAGAAGGGGGACCGGGTTGCAATATATATGCCAATGATCCCCGAGCTGCCCATCGCAATGCTCGCTAGTGCCAAGATAGGTGCGATCCACACAGATGTCTTCTCCGGATTCAGCCCGATGGCGCTGCAGGACAGGGTTAACGATGCAGAAGCAAAAGTTCTGATAACGGCTGACGGTTTTTACAGACGGGGCAGTATCATTCATCTTAAAGAGGATGCAGATGAGGCCATAGAAGCGGCAAAAAGTGTGGAAAGCGTGATTGTGGTCAGGAGAATTGGACTCGACGTTCCTATGCAGGATGGCAGAGACCACTGGTATGACGACATCGTAAGAGGTCAGCCAAGAGAATGCAAGACAGAGCAGATGGACGCAAATGATGCACTTTTCATCCTGTACACATCGGGAACAACGGGGAGGCCAAAGGGTGTCATCCACGCCCATGCGGGCTACGCCGTGGGTGTTTCTGCTACACTGAAGTTCGTGTTTGATATAAAGGAGGATGACGTCTACTGGTGTACCGCAGACATAGGGTGGATTACGGGGCACAGCTACATAGTTTATGCACCGCTCATTCTTGGTGCCACATCGGTAATATACTGCGGAGCTCCTGACTACCCCAAACCGGACAGATGGTGGGAGATGATCGAAAAATATGGTGTAACCGTGTTCTACACTGCCCCAACAGCTATAAGGACGTTCATGCGCCTCGGCGAGGAGTGGGTGGAGAGACACGACCTTAGCAGTTTACGCCTGCTTGGCAGCGTTGGTGAACCAATAAATCCAGAGGCATGGTTCTGGTACTACAAGTACATCGGAAAGGAAAGATGTCCGATCATGGACACATGGTGGCAGACGGAGACAGGGCATTTCATAATTACTCCACTGCCAACAACACCGCTCAAGCCCGGATCGGCCACAAAGCCATTTCCGGGGATAGATGTGGATGTGTTCGACGAAGAGGGCAATTCCCTCAGCAAAAAGAACATTGGTGGTTATCTTGTCATAAAAAGGCCCTGGCCGGGAATTCTGATAGGTCTGTGGAAAAATCCTGATAGATACATTAAAACATACTGGGAGAAGTTCAGGGATGTGTACCTTGCCGGGGATGCAGCGAGAGTTGATGAGGACGGCTATTTCTGGATTCAGGGCAGGCTTGATGACGTGCTCAACGTTTCGGGACACAGAATAGGTAACAGCGAGGTTGAATCCGCTTTAGTCAGTCATCCGGCTGTGAGTGAGGCTGCTGTTGTGGGGAGGCCGCATGAGGTTAAGGGTGAGGCGATAGTTGCCTTTGTCGTGCTCAGAAAAGGTTACAGGCCTTCTGAAGAACTGAAAGAAGGACTCAGAGAGCACGTTGCCAGGGAGATAGGAAAAATCGCCAGGCCGGATGAGATCTACTTTGTCCCGGATCTGCCGAAAACCAGAAGTGGAAAGATAATGAGGAGACTCGTCAGAGCGAAAATTACAAAAGACCGTATCGGCGATACCTCCACCCTAATGAATCCTGAAGCGCTTGTGCTTGTTGAGAAGGCTCTGGAGGGTGAAGGTTAATTTTTTAAATTTTTCATGCTCCGGGAGGGAAATTAAGAAATCTTTAAATTTTGCCCTCCACAGTATATCTGATGAACGTCGTGTATATGCAACTATTGCCCGGAGGGCAAGAGTGGCTTCTCATACTACTGCTGATATTTGTGCTATTCGGGGCAAGTAAACTGCCAGAAGTCGCCAGAAGTCTTGGTAAAAGTATGGGAGAATTCAAGAAAGCACAGAGAGAGGCAGAACTTGAACTCAGGCAGTTTGAAAGAGAACTTATAGAGGGCAGATACACCCAGAGTGAAAAAAGAAGGAAACTTGAAAAGATCGCAAGAGATCTCGGTATAGACCCTGAAGGAAAAAGCGATGAAGAACTCCTGGACGAGATAAACAAGGCGTTACCAAAAACCGAGAAAGCAGAACCATAATTTTTATATTCGGCCATATTTTTCTCCCATCATGCTAAAAGAGGTCACAATATTTAGCAGAGGGGGACAGGGAGGTGTTACGGCTGCGAGGATTCTAGCAACTGCTGCAATGCTTGAAGGGTACTACAGCCAAGCTATGCCGCAGTTCGGTCCTGAGAGAAGGGGAGCTGTCGTCAAGGCGTATCTGCGAATTTCGGACTTTCCCATAAGACGGAGGTCTCCTGTTGAGAGTCCGGACACCATCGCTATCTTCGACAGAAAAATTGATGTCCCAGACGAGGCCAAAATTTTTGTAATAAACTCCCCCGATCCTCCCGAAGTCTCTGGAAAAGTCTACTATCTTAATGCCTCCCGGATAGCTGAAAAGTACGGGTTGATTAACGCAGGCTGGACGATCGTCAGCCCTGTCATGTGCGGTGCAATGGCAAAAGCTCTGGAGATCGGCATTCATGCCCTAAAAGAAGCGATAATAATGGAGATAGGTGATAAAGCTGAAAAAAGCACTGAAGCTGCCGAAGAAGCATACAGGGTGGTTCGATGGACCTGAGCCCGTTGATAGCCAAACCCACCTACGGCTCTGCGGGAGAAACAGGCAGATGGAGAAATTACAGACCGGTCATCAACACTGAACTCTGCATAAAATGCGGTGAGTGTATGATGTACTGTCCAGAGGGTGTCATTTCGAAAAATTTGATTATAAATTACACCTACTGCAAGGGGTGTGGAGTTTGCAGGGAAGTTTGCATTCAGAAGGCAATAGTAATGATGCCGGAGTGAAAAAACTGCTCACAAGTAACGAAGCGATTGCCGAAGCGGTGAGAATAGCCAGCCCTGATATCATAGCTGCCTATCCGATAACGCCTCAATCACCCATTGTCGAGAAGCTGGCCGAAATGGTGGATAGCGGTGTCCTGGATTCCACCTTTGTAAGAGTGGAGTCAGAGCACTCAGCAATGGCAGTTATACACGGTGCCGCCACCGCCGGAGCCAGAGTCTTCACCGCCACCTCAAGCCACGGTCTTGCGTACATGTTCGAGATGTGCTGGTGGATTGCAGGCTCCCGTTTGCCAGCGGTGATGGCAATAGCAACAAGATCCATCGGTGCCCCATGGAACATCCACGGCGATCACACAGACATAATGTCCCTCAGGGATGCTGGCTGGATACTTGCCATGGCTGAAAGTGCGCAGGAGGCATTTGACATGACTCTCCAGGCGTTCGTAGTGAGTGAGAAGGTCTGCATTCCGGTTGCCATCGGAATTGACGCTTTTACGATGAGCCATACGGCGGAAGTGGTGGTGGTGAGAGAGACAAAACTTCCGGACAGAAAACAGAATTACAGAATACATCCCGAAACGGAGGTTGCAGTAAATGCAGTTACAATGGGTGATGCCAGAATGAAGGCCCGATATGACCTGGCCAGAGATCTTGAAAGCTCAGCAAAGGTTATAGACAGGACTGACACAGAATTTGGCGGATACGGTGGCATGGTTGAAAGATACAGACTTGATGATGCGGACTACGCAGTGGTTATGGCAGGAGGATGGAGCGGTGATGCAAAGGAAGCAGTAGACATGCTGCGAGAAGAGAACATTAGAATTGGCCTGCTGAGGCTCAGATTCATAAGACCTTTCCCGGAAAAAGAGCTGAAAAACCTTCCACCCAGAGTTCTCGTGGTCGATAGGGCAAATACAGGGATCAGGGGTATACTGGGCGTTGAGGTTTCTGCATGCGGGGTTGATTGCAAAAACGTTATCGCTGGAATTGGAGGAAAAAATGTCGGAGTTACCGGCTTTTACAGCCTCTTCAAAAAATTTGTTGATGGTAGAATAGGTGATGTGGAGTGGTTGCTGTGATTCTACCCGGAAACGCAAGCTGTCAGGGCTGTCCGATATCCATGGCAATGCGATGCCTTGATGAGATTGAGAACCCTGTTCTTGTCATACCGGCAGGCTGCTCAACGGTAATAGCAGGAATTCACCCAAACTCTGCCATGAAGTGTCCTGTGGTGCATTCGCCATTTACCGCTGCACCATCTGTGGCGTGTGGATTGAGTGAGGCGTACAAAAGGATGGGTGTCAGAGCAAACGTCATCGCCTGGATGGGTGATGGAGCAGTGGACATAAGCTTCTCCGCTCTGAGTGCATCGGCTGCAAGAAAAGATGACTACATCACAATTGTTGTGGATAATGAGGCCTACATGAACACGGGAACTCAGGCGAGTCTGAGCACATTCTGGAAGGCGAGGACAACAACAAGTCCGGCCGGAAAAACAGAGGAAAGGAGAAATATCGCTCTCCTGATGCTTGCACACAGGATTGAGTACGCAGCGACCGCCAGCGTTGGATATCTGAGAGATCTTAAGAGAAAATTCAGAAAGGCTGGGGAGATGAGGGGGTTTAGGTTCATTCACGTTCACGCACCTTGCCCCCCTGGATGGAGATTTCCAAGCGAAAAGACTGTTGAGGTTGCCAGAAAAGCCGTTATGAGCGGTGCTTGGATTCTATGGGAGTATGATGGAGAGTTCAGACTTTCCAAGGAAGGGGAAAGATACGCTCTGAAGGAGAACAGAATCCCGCTAAGGGAGTATCTGAAGCAGGGGAGGTTTTCCCATCTTGACGACAAAGAAATAGAGGAGCTGGAAAAAAAGATTGACGAGGAGTGGAAAACGATACTTAAACTCTTCTGAACCTTTTTCCTATGAAGTAAATCTCCGCACTTCTTTTTCTTGATGCTTTCGGACTGTGAAACTTTTTAAAACGGAAGTACGGTTTCACCTCGTTAAAGTAACCCTGTATTTCCTCACCCTGAAATATCTTGACAACGAAATTCCCACCGGATTTCAGGACTTCTCTGGCAATTCTAAAGCTTGCTCTGGCAAGATCTACCGATCTCAGGTGATCCAACGTCCACTTCCCGGTTATTTTTGGAGATGCATCGCTTATAACAACATCGTATGTTTCAGAAACCTCCCTGATTTTCTGGAGTGTCTGCTGAGAGGTGATGTCTCCCTTTATAAAGACCACATGCTCGAGAGGCGGCATTGGATTCAGGTCTACCGCCACAACCTCCGCCCCCAGCTCAACCGCAACCTGACTCCAGCCACCAGGCGTAGCACCGAGATCAAGAACGATATCCCCCTCTTTGATAAGTTTAAATGTTCTGTTCATCTGCAAAAGTTTGTAAGCCGCTCTGCTTCTGTAACCTTCCTTCTTTGCTTTCCAGTAGTAATAATCCTGCTTGTCCCTCATATTACCTTCACGAATACTTTCCTGTTTCTGGGACCGTCAAACTCGACAAAGAGTATCCTCTGCCAGGTTCCAAGAACCAGTCTTCCATTTTTCACGGGAACCACAGCGGAATTTCCGAAAATACTGGCTTTGATATGTGCATCAGCATTGCTGTCTATTCTGTCATGCCGGTATCCTGCCCTGTATGGTACGAGCTTTCCAATCTGGCTGATAATGTCCTCGAGCAAACCTGATTCAGCCTCATTTATGATAATCGAGGTCGTGGTGTGGGGTGAGTATATTAACGCAAGACCTTCCTCCACATTCAGACTGTTTTCAACCATGCTGGTTATATCCACAATCTCTTCCCTCCTGCCAGTCTTCACCTCAATTACTTCCATAGAGAATCATGGAACCCTGACTATATATTCCTTCCCTCGAGAAATTCTAAATTCTCCAAGCTCGATTCTATCGAATTCTGTGTGCCTTGTTTCGATCAGAACTTCCCCGTCCTCCAGTCCCCTCAACAGCCCCATACCCAGGTATCTGTCTCGCCAGTATAACCCGGCCACGATTCCATCGAGTTCATTCTCGGAGAGGAGAAAGACATCCTCGACATCGTAAAGTTCTTTAAATGCCTTCAACACACCGGAATCCACATCCACCCTTTCAGATGTGACTATAACGAGAAAATCGTTTCCCTTTCTCACCCAGCAAACTTTTGCTTCAAGAATGTCCTCAATGAAATCCGCAGGCATCTCCTTTCCCGCAAACAGATTGGATCTGACGTATTCGGACTTCGCCCTGATAAGCCTTGCCCCTCTTAGCTCCTTTTCATACCTGTCCGTCCTGAGCCTTACCCTCTCATCTCTGTTTCTCTCCAAAACAAAGCCTTTTTCAACCTCAAAAGCCTTCCAACCATCAAGAAAAGGCGGTTTTGGTGGAAAATATGCGACGATATCAGGCTGTATTATCTCCATCTTTGCCAGCTTGTAATCTCTTGCCCTCACACCCCTAACCCACCCGGTGGTGTCCACAACTTTTCTGCCATCTCTGCTTTCAAGTTCTCTCCACAACCTTGCCACACCCCTCAAACATCTTGCTTCCCTGCCCATCGGCGAGATCGTTCCCACAAAATAGCCATTTATCATCTCCGCATGTGAGAGAGTCGGGCAGTTTTTAACAAAACCGTAACCCATCGCACCAGGATGGGCTATATCTGACTGACCGATGTCCAGATCCAGAACGTAACATCCCCCAACCTTGTTTGCAAGAAATGCGGCAAGAGTGCTCTTTCCGCTGTCAGTACCTCCCAGAATAAAGAGTGTATCCCACTCCTTCTCCGCAAGCCTTTTCCAGCTTTCCGGAATCGTCTCTCCATCGACAATCCTGTATTCTCCATCGACCTGAATCTCACAATCACCTCTACAGTACACCGGAACGTACTTGTGACTGGAAAACTCCCTGAGCTGAGCTCCGAGAACCTCCGCTTCACCCTCAATCTTCACCCTGCCCCTGACCAGGATTGTGTTACCCTTTTTGAGTCTCATTTTCGGGAGTCTGGAAAGATATCTTCCATGTCAGAATGTTGGGCTTTGCCGAGATGGCCCTTGTGAAGTTCTTATCCTCCATCACGGCTATGCTCAGACCGTCCTGAAAGTTCTTTACCTTGTAATACTCAAAGTTCTTTTCACTCTCATTTAACTTGCCAAAGAAGTAATTTCCTATGAAGTGCATTGCCACGACCTTCTCATAGCTCCTGTTCACGAAATTGTACCGGTATCCCTCAAAATAGAAGTCTGCAACACTTTCATTGCCAGACCTTATGGAGGCTTTTACGGGCTCACCGTACATTATAAAGGCGTAGGCAAAGCTCCCATTTATTCTGGAAAGGTACCTGTATGTTTCATTGCTGGAAGAGGCGGCTTTGCCTTCAAGCGCATCAATTGCCTTTTCGACAAGTGGTTTGTAACCGACAATAATGGGCGAGGTCTGATCGACAAGGGCTATTCCGCCTTTCCTGACCTGAAGCGTGAAGTTTCCGTAGGTTACCTTATCATCCTTCGCAAAGTAAACCCTGCCCATATTGGCATCAACCAGATAGAGCGGTACGGCAGTTCTGTAATCGGCAACGAATACTTTATAGATTCCCGACGTGGTTTCAAACACAGAACGGCTGAATATTGCGGGTATTAATACACTTTCAAGATTTTTATGGACAAAACTGGCGAGCGGATCATTTTTCTCAAGACGGGTGAGGTATGAGAGATTGTAGTACTGCATGTAATAAACTCCATAAGGAGTCCAGTTAACATAGCTCCTGAAATCGCCCAGTCTTGCAACAACCTCTCTTTGCTCCGTAGAGCTTCCTCGCATCATGTAAGCGAAGACCGAGCCCAGCATGATGAGAGCAAGCAGAAAAGCCAGTGCTCTCGCTGACTTCTTTTCCATCCGTCGAGCCATGCTACAAAGTTTTACGATGGCAGATAAAATTTTTGTTTCGATGACTCTATATAGTTCTGCCTCAGGTTGAACAGTAATGATACTGACGAGATCTCCAGATGAAGCAAAGGAAACGCTCATCAGAAAGGTTCTGAGCGAGGGTGAGCTCTGCAAATCGAGATTTGGAAACTATTACTCAGCAAAACCGTCGCTTGTTGTGGTTGAAAAGCCGGAGTATTTCGGGTACGAGTTTGACTATGATGTGTGCGGAGAGAGTTACAGCGAAAGATTTTTGAGGTGCGTCGAGGCCGCAGTGGAGAAGCTGATAAAATCACCCCATTCTCGCAGGGTGTCCATACCAATATGGTATCCCAAAGATCACAATTGCAGAAACCCTGCAGCAATAACCGAGATTTCTTTTCTGGTCGTCGAAAAACTTCACCTGACAGCCTTTGTAAGATCGCTCGATTCCCTGAACTACTTTGAACACAACTTTGACTTTCTGATTGGTGCTCTTGAAGATGTGTCCAGAAAGACGGGTATTGAAGCGGGAAGTGTTGCATTACTTGTTGGCATTCCCCACATCTACGAGAGAGATATTGAGAGAGCAAAAAGCTTCGATGGAAACTACGAAGAAGTTTACGGATACAACAGGCTGGCAACACACCTTGTAGAGGACTACATATCCTCAGCCTGGCACTCAGCCCTTGAGGTAATTTACAACAACGGGAACAGAAAAAGGACCGAATGGGGAGACATATTCGAGGGACAGGGAGAGAGCCTGTCCGTTCACAGACTTTTTATCGAAATAAGAAAGCCTGAGGAGAACAAAATCCACGACAAAGCACCATTTACGGAAAAATACGGAGTGGATTACGCCCACAATTACATAATGCACGCAGCAAAGCTTGACGAAGAAGTGAGGGAGAATATACTCAAAGAGGGTGAAGAGTACACATACGCAGAGAGGGCCAGGTACTGCGAAAGAGACTACGTGAAGGTTGACCAGCTTCACAGCGTTATTAACAAGCTGAGAGACGATAAATGCAGGCGAGATTGTTACGTGGGCATATCCAGACCGTGGGACTTATACAGCGACGACCCACCGTGTCTCAGAGGTTATCAGTTTTCAAAATACGGTGAGAAACTCGTAGGCACCTTCTACATGAGATCCAACGACGCCTACGGGGCCATGCACGCAAATATGTTTGCCTTTGCCCTGCTCACCAGATACATTGCAGAGCTGACGGGTTTTGACAGCTATGCCTACAATCACTTTGCTCTAGATGCCCACATATACAACGAGTTTCTGGAAGCGGTTAGGGACATTCTCTACCCCGAGTCCCCGTCATACTCAGACTTCATCTAAGTTTTCTCAGAAAACGTTAAAAACTTCCGGATGTTGTTGAAACAATGCTGGCTGAAACCATTGCTGCCATCTCTCTGATTCCGATGCTTGTCTACGTGAAGACGCGAACGCGAATTTCAGGGTTTATCGCATGGACTCTCTTTGCACTTGCCTGTCTGACAAAAGTACCGGTTTACCTCGGCTCTGAGGACTACTACAACACCGCAGTTTTCATACTTGCGGTTGTATTTTTCTCAGTAATGGCATTCAGAATCTTGACGAAAAATTCAGAGGTATTTATTGAAGTTACTGCATTTTCTGCCCTTGCATTTGCTGTATACTTCCCGTTTGCCTTCGTGAACTTTCTGAATACATGGATAATCGACACCACTGCGATCCTGACCACGATGGTGGGTCACGTGCTGGGTTTTGAACTCGTTAGCCATGGAAACGTGATCACGGTAAACGGAAAAAGCGTGACAATAATTCTCGCCTGTACAGCAATAGAGAGCATTGCCCTTTTTACAGGCGCAACGCTGGGAATTAAAGCCGATACAGGCAGAAAGATCAAAGCATTCCTGGTATCATCACCGGTGATATATATCCTAAACCTTTTCAGGAACGTGTTTGTAAGCGTTGCCTACGGATACTCCTGGTTTGGAGAAAACAGCTTTTACATTGCCCACCATGTCATAGCAAAAATCCTTTCAACAATTGCTCTTGTCGCCATAGCATATGCGGTCTTCAAAGTGCTTCCGGAACTTGCGGAACTCATTTATTCCCTTAAAGACGAGATCGTGGGGGAGGGTCAATGATAGAGAGGAGCGGGTATCCACCAATCATAATTTTCACAGTTCTTGCCGGGATATCCTACATTATTTCACCCGCAATAACCATCCTGTTCCTCGCCGCAGCCCTGTTTACAGCGTATTTTTTCCGCGACCCTGACAGGAGGATTGGAGAGGGCATAGTCTCTCCAGCAGACGGCAAGATTGACTACATTGAAGGGAGCAGGATTGAAATTTTCATGTCCCCCTTCGACTGCCATGTCAACAGATCACCCGTCAGCGGGAAGGTTATTTCGGTGAGGTTCATAGAGGGGAGTACTCCACCTGCATTCATCAGAAGAGCAGGAGTCAGAACGAATGAGATTCTGATAGAGGGGGAAGACGGAATATTCAGGGTTCTGCAGATGGCCGGGATCTTTGCACGAAGGATCGTGAGCTACGTTAGAGAGGGCGATTATGTGAGGAAGGGAGACAGGATAGGTATGATCCGATTCGGTTCGAGGGTTGTTCTTGAGGTGCCTGAAGGTTACACCTTCATCAGGAAAGTCGGCGAAAAGATTAAAGCCGGGGAAACAGTTGCAGTAAAGGATGAGAGTATTCAGAGAAGTTAGCCTGGCCGATTCATTTACAGTTCTCAATGCCCTTTTCGGTTTCTCGGCCATTGTATACGTCCTTCTGTACGGTATTGAGGCGCACGCCTTTGCCCTGTTCTACCTCTCAACATTTGCAGACGGAATTGACGGTTTTGTTGCACGAAAAACGGAAAAAAGCCCGTTTGGTAAGGAAATGGACTCTCTGGCTGATTCAATATCCTTCGGTGTTTTCCCTGCAGTTCTGATGGTCAGATACTCTGCCAGTTTATTCCCGTTCGCAGCCCTTCTTCTTGCCTTCTCAATACTGAGGCTCGCAAGATTCAATACCCTTAAATTTTCTGATTTCTACGGTGTTCCAACTCTCGTTACCGCACTGATCATAACATCTCTAATACGAATATCGGGGGATTACTACACAATCGCACTCTCAGCCTTTGCCCTTTCTTTCCTGATGATCTCCGACATCATCTATCCACGAATACGTGATCCAATAATTTTTGCTGTGCTTGGTGTGGTACTGATTTCGGCAATTTTCTTTGCCGAGATGTGCATTGCAATC
Organism: Archaeoglobus neptunius; assembly: GCF_016757965.1. Taxonomy (NCBI): domain Archaea; kingdom Methanobacteriati; phylum Methanobacteriota; class Archaeoglobi; order Archaeoglobales; family Archaeoglobaceae; genus Archaeoglobus; species Archaeoglobus neptunius. The sequence continues at coordinate 119,679 of NZ_JAEKIW010000006.1, forward strand.
CTGATTCTCACAGGTATTTACGTCATCTATCCGGTTATTAAGGAGGTGATGGGGAGATGGAAGCAAAGGAAAGTGAAGAAGCTGCTTTCGAAGCAGGAATAAAACTGGGTGCCTTGTTCCACCAGTTCATCGGTGTTCCCGTTTCTGAGAAAAATGCAGAAATCCTTGAGAGGGCAATGGAAAGCTGCATGCTACTGCAACCCTATGTCGTCGAGGCCGAGGTTAGAATAAATAGAGAGAAGCTGAGGGCCGTGTCCGATTTCGGATACACCTCACTGATGCCCGACATGCTTTACGCCAGAGTTAAGGTGAAGCTGGGAGATGTGGAGGCTTCAGCGGTACTCGAGTGGAGGGAGGATATGAAGTACCCGTTGATGAGGCTCATTCGATGATTGTTCCAACAACATCCCCATCCACAGCTTTCAGCAGATTTTCAGGCTCTCCGAGAATTACATATGTCCTTACACCGCTCCTCTCGATTATCTTTGCAGCAAGAAGGTCAACTACGACGTTCGCTCCAGCCTTCATCGACCCCTTTCCCACGATCTCAACGAGTTCTGAGGGTCTGAGCCTTTCATATCTGACTGCATCCCTCACCTTCCTGGGATCACCGGAATAGACCCCGTCAACATTTGTGGCATTGATGAACAGATCAGCACCAACAAATTCGGCCAGAAGCGCTGCCGTAGCATCAGTTGTGTGCCCGGGGAATGTTCCCCCCATCACCACAGCTCTGCTGTTTTTGGAGAGCTCTTCCGCCTCCATAAAGTCTGCTGGAACTTTTCTGGCAGCACTTTTCATCGCAGATATTAGCAGCATTGCATTCATTCTTGTTGCGGCAATACCAATGTAATCGCAGAACGTTTCACTCGCCCCAAGCTCTCTCGCCTTTGCAATATACTCTCTGGCAAGCTTTCCGCCACCTACAACAATAAAGGTTTGATGATTTTCAGCGATGATGTCCAGAACCCTGCTGAATTCCCTTATTCTCGCAACGTCATTTCCAAATACCGACCCTCCAAGAGAGATCACGATCTTCATCAGCAGTCTTCTTCGGCCTCTGCTTTTATATTCTTGGTAGCTTGAAAATGTTTAAATATGGTAAGGTGTCATTATGAGTATTAGGAGGTTGCAACCGGGGGAGGTATAATGGTCAGAACAATCACAATTGCTTCGGGGAAGGGCGGGACAGGCAAAACCACTATTGCGGCAAATCTCGGTGTTTCTCTTTCTCAACTCGGACATGACGTTACAATCGTTGATGCCGATATTACGATGGCGAACCTGGAGCTGATTCTCGGTATGGAGGGGCTTCCCATCACACTCCAGAACGTTCTCGCTGGTGAAGCGAGGATTGATGAGGCAATTTATGTCGGTCCGGGTGGAGTTAAGGTTGTTCCGGCTGGGGTGAGTCTGGAGGGGTTGAGAAAGGCCAATCCTGAAAAACTTGAGGACGTTTTAACGCAGATCATGGAAAGCACCGACATCCTGATCCTTGACGCACCAGCAGGACTTGAAAGGAGTGCCGTTATCGCTATAGCTGCTGCTCAGGAGCTTATACTCGTTGTCAACCCGGAAATTGCCTCAATAACTGATGGACTCAAAACAAAAATCGTTGCAGAGAGACTCGGGACGAAAGTTCTGGGAGTTGTTGTGAACAGGATCACCACTCTCGGGATAGACATGGCCAAAAATGAAATCGAGGCAATTCTTGAAGCGAGGGTTATAGGCATGATACCCGACGACCCGGAGGTGAGAAAGGCCGCAGCTTACGGAAAACCTGTGGTTCTGAGATCACCTAATTCTCCCGCCGCCAGGGCCATCAGAGAACTTGCTGAAAGGATAGCCGGTGTTAAGAAGAGGGTACCTGCAGAGGTCAAGGAGAAGAAGAAGGAGGGTGCTCTGGCGAAAATGCTGAGAATATTCCGGTTAAGGTGATGATATGGAGAGCGTGTTGGAGTACATACTGGTAATACTGCTTTTGATAAGTATAGTACTGAATCTCATGCTGCTAAAAAAAGTGAGACAATTAAACAAAGAATTAAGAGAAGTGGGAGCAAGAGTGAGCGTAACGAAAGACGAGCTTTCACAGATAAGAGCAAGACTGGAGAGAATGAAGGGGGAAATTTAAAGTATATTTAATATTTTTTCGCACATCTTTATGTTCATGAGGTAGTCATCCAGGGCCGACAGGAGTGTCCCTACCTTTTCCACGCTTACAACTATGATTATTTTTTCATTTGCAAAACACGAGCACCACTCCGGATCATCCGGCTTCAGCGACCGAACAACGCTTTCGGCATCCTTTGACTCCACCTCTAAGCGAGCATGGCACAGCACAGTCTGTCAACCTCCTTCAAAAACTCGTCAACCTTATCTGCTGAAAGATTTGCCCCTGCTGCCACTCTGTGGCCCCCTCCTCTTCCACCCACCTTTTCTGCAGCAAGTTTCATCACCTCTGCAAGATCCACCCGCTCAGCGAGACTTTCGTTTGTCCTTGCAGACACCTTTGCGTATTCATCCTTTATATTCACGACTATCAGGGGCTTATCGGCCATCAGATATCTCGAAAGAACTGTGGCTATTGGGCTGGCAGACAGACCATTTTCCATGACAATATACCGGATACAGAATCCGTTTCTGACCTCTTCCTTTCTTCTCCTGATTTCCTCCAGCACCTGCATGGTGTAGTCGTAGTTGATTTTTATCGCCCTGTCGAGACATCCAACATCGCCGAGCAGAAGAGACAGGGCCACGCTCATATCTCCAGCCCTTCCGCAAGAGTTCACCACATCTACAAGAGTAGAGGAGTTCTTCAACAACATATTTTTGAGTACCAGCCTTTTCCCAATGATCTGCTCGAAAACACCGGTATAGGCACCCTGCTTCAAAAGTCTCAGAACAACGGCATCTGCAAGCCTTCTCAGCTCATCATCTTCCAGTTCATCGATTTCCCTTTCTCCATCAAGCCGGGCCTTGCTGAGAAATTCCTCGATCTCATCATCGTTTCCGTAAAAGTCCAGGAAGGGTTCGAGACTTCTTACCAGAGAATCTCTGAGTTTTCCTGACGGCAGGGATATACCCTTTCTTTCCTCAATGACCCCCGCCTCAATACCCTCTCTAACAACTTCTGCATTACCACCAGTAATTTTCTGCTTGTCGCCTAGCATTCCGACCACTGCCACAGAAGCAAGGTCTTTATTTTTACCCAGCTCATTTGCAAAGAAGTACGAAACACCACTGGCTGAAAGTTCATACGTACCGTCCATGCCAACCAAATGCGGATTCACGTGGGCCAGGTTCCTCTTCGGGTTTATCCCCCCGCTGGGAATGTGGTGATCAAGAACCACAACATCGGCATCAACCTCAGAAATCAGGTCTGCATAACCGCTTCCCATGTCCGCAAAAAGCAGAAGTTCCCCCTTCTCGTACTCAAAACTCTCATTCAAACCCTTTAAAAATGAGATCTGAAAGCTTTTTCCGGCTTTTAGAAGAGATCTTGCTATTATGGCCCCCGCCGATATGCCGTCAGCATCGTGATGCGTGTAAACTCTGACAAAGTCGTGCTTTTCAACAAGGTCCGCTGCTTTCCTTGCCCTTTCCCTTAAAAGACTAATTGCCGAGCTCGAACTCGTCATGAACAACTCTCACCGCATTAACACCTTCACTACTGTCAACTGCAAACGAAACATTATACTCAGAACAACTCTGGCTGATCATTATTACGTTTATCCTGTTCCTTCCAAGTGCAGAGAATATCTTTCCTGCAACACCGGGTGTACCAGCCATTCCCGAACCAACGGCACTCACAACTGCAACATCTGTTATCCTGTCCACCTTAATCACTCCATTTTCCAGGTTCTTCAGGGTACTGTAGGCCTTATCCAGATCCCTGATGTCAACCACTATGGAAAGATTGAGCTCCGAAGAGCTCTGTGCAACCATAATGACATTTACCCTCTCATCTGAAAGTCTTCTGAAAACCTCAGACATTATCTCTGCAAAATCAAAGCCCGCTCCACTGATGTTCACTATTCCGGCCTTTGGTATAAGGCTCAGAGCCTTAACGATGTCCGTAACGTCCTCCGTTCTTGAACCTATCACGGTTCCCGGTGAGTCTGGATTGAAGGTATTCTTGATTCTTACAGGTATCCTCTTCCTCATCACCGGTTCTAGCGCTCTGGGATGAAGGATTTTCGCTCCGAAATGAGAGAGTTCCATGGCCTCCTGATACGAGATCTCCGGTATAACCTTGGCATTCGGAACATATTTGGGATCGCACGTCATTATACCATCAACCTCTTTCCACAGCCAGACCTCATCCACCTCAAGTGCTGCTGCCAGAATAGTTGCTGTGAAATCGCTACCGCCCCTTCCGAGGGTTGTAATACTGCCGTCATCCGTTACACCGATGAATCCTGTGACGACGGGTATCGTCTTTTTTATGGTAAGCAGAGGTTCAATTCTGCTCTTTATTGTCGTATAAACTGTGGGCAACGGTTTGGCTCTGCCGTAATTCCTGTCAGTGATTATACCAGCATCTCCTCCCGTTAAAGCTACGGAATCAACTCCAATAGAGAGCAGAGCGGCCGAAAATATGGGGGCAAGAAGCCTCTCACCGAAAGATATGATGTAATCCTCGCTCCTTCTTGTAAGCTCACCTAGATAGCTTATACCGAGCAGAACCTTCTCCAGCTCATCGAGAAGTCGTTCTGTTGTCGCCACAACCTTGTTCTTTATTTCCTCGTTCCTTACTGCATACTCAATTGCCTCATAGTGCTTCTGCATCATCTCTGCTATGAACATTTTGATGTATCCCGCAGATGGTTCCGAACAGCACTTGCTTGCTGCCCTAATCAATGCGTCTGTTACACCGGCCATTGCCGAAACCACAACCACAATTTCATTCCCTTCTGAAAACTTCTTTACAAGATTAGCACAATGAAGAATGTTTTTTCCATCCTTTACACTTACTCCTCCAAATTTCATGACGATTCTCATCTTTTAGCCTGAGTTTACCAGGAAATATAAAGTTTGCTGCGCTCATTTGTGACTCCAGAACCTCTTGAAGAATTTTTTACATCTTTCATAATCAAGTTTACTGACGAACCTCGCAAGCTTCTGCTCATGGACAAAATGGGGATAATCACCCTCAAAGTCCGGAACCATCTCTCTCTTTTCAACGAGTGTTATAAAAATAAGACTTCTTGCAGCAAGCAGACTGTAATCACAATCTTCTTCACATATTAAAGCTCTCATGAGCGCATCCACCGGAGTTTCCCTGTACTCCATACCAAGCTCCCCGGCTATGTAACCAGGAATAAAGACTGCCTCGGCATCGAGAAGCTCGGCAAGTTTTATGTGCCTTATCCCTGCTTCCACCACCAGATCGTCCGCTGGTTTGATGGCTTCAGCCCTCATTCTGTCGCGCATCAGAATCCTCTCAGCGTCTGCACGAGCAAAGTTCAGATATTTCTCCACAATTTCATCAAAATCAATCATGAATGATTCAGTGTATTCGGCATGCGCCTTGTTCACCTTTCTCTCCATTTCCCTAACCCCTTCATCACCGGTACTGAAATTCCTGATTTTTTCAACCTCTTCAAGGTAAGGTTCAATCTGAAGAATTTCTTTCCCCCTCATATTCCTCAGCATCTCGATTTTTCTTGCGGTGTACACTGGAAACTGTGTGCCTATCTTTCTAACATAAAAATCAACGTCAATTTTACCCTCAACAACCTCATGGAAAAGGTCGTTTCTCGGTTCCTCGAGAATTATGACGTTAGCTTTTTCAAATTCTTTCTTAATAAAAATAAGATTTTCAACTCTCGACGTTGTGAGAATCACCTTCATGAGAGGTCTTCAGCAACCACATCCGCTATTTTCTTACCGCTTATCAGCATTCCGCCAAATATCGGACCCATTCTTGGCAAATTGTGCAGGGCCGCAACAGCCATACCTGCAGCATAGAGGCCTTTCACAACCTTACCGGTCTTTTCAACAATTTCCTTCTCAGCAACCTCGGAATGGGCGGACCTTTCTCCCGGAACGTGAACTTCAAGCGGTATTTTTCTCGCTGCCACAGAAATTACCTCAGCATCATGACCGGTAGCATCCACAACAGCTCTGCTTCTCAGGAAAATGGGGTCAACATGAAGGCCGGATATTTCGACTGCACTCCACTGCACGCACACTCCTTTAACAGCCAGTGGATCCTCTCTGAAAATCACGTCCTCCACTGAAACACCGTGAAGTATCTTAGCCCCACTATCTATTGCCTTAACAGCAAGCTTCGCCATCATCTCGGCGGCATCGATTACCAGAAGGTTTCTCCTTTCCTTGTATGCTATACCAAAGTCGTCGAGGATGTCCTTTGCCTCAGTTTCGGCCACGATTTTGTGGAACAGCATTCCCCCGCCACCAATACCGCCGCCAAAACTCAACCTTCTCTCGAGAACCAGAGTTTTGAATCCCTTTTCCGCAATGTATTTCGCAGCAGTTAACCCTGAAGGACCAGCACCCACAATGATAACATCGGACTCTGCAAACTCCACCCACTCTTCCGATGCAGACTCAATTATCGCCCTCGTTATTTCAGCTTCCATGCTGCCCTTAATTAGTCAGTGTTTAATAGATTTTCCTGAAATGCTGAAATTCTATTAATTGCCCGAATGCCAAAATTCATAAAAAATTTTAAATTTTTAGGAACGTGCTTGGAACCATGGAAAGAATCGAAGCTGACGTGGATGCGGTCAGGCTGTCTTTTCTAAAGGGCAAAGACAGGAAAGTTGTTTACATCCACGGCTCCGGATGTGATGCCACACTCTGGAAAAATCAACTGAAAGCCGTTGGGGGGTATGCAGTAGACCTGCCGAACCATGGGAAAAGTTGCAGTGCTGAGATACGTGATATAGACGACTACGCCTACTTTGTGGCTAAAGCCGTAAAAAAGCTTTTTGGAAAGGCGGTGATTGCCGGACACAGTCTTGGCGGGGCTGTTGCTCAGAAAATATATCTGAACCACCCCAAGGTTGTTGAGGGGCTCATCCTCATTGGAACCGGTGTAAGACTTCGTGTACTTCCTGAAATTCTCAGAGGACTAAAAGAGAGGCCTGACGAGACCTCTAAACTGGTTTCAGAGTACTCTTTTGCCAACAGAAATATGGCCGAGGAGTTTTCAGAGATATTCAGGGCCAGACCGGATTTGCTCAGAAAGGATTTGCTCATTTGCGATAAGTTCGATCTTCTGGAGAAATACAGAAATGGCGAAATAAGGATAGATGTGCCAGTACTGATAGTCGTTGGCGAGAAGGACCGGCTGACTCCGGTAAAGTACGCAGAATTTCTAAAGAAGCACATCTCGAACTCTGAACTTGTGATAATAGAAGATGCTGGTCATATGGTTATGCTTGAAAGGCCTGAGGGTCTGAACGATGCAATGGGGAGATTTTTAGAGAGATTTGACAATATTTAATACCTCTTTAAATGCCGGGTGTTCGGCGGTTTCCATGAGCTCATATATGATGCTCTCTGACGTCGTCAGCTTTATCCCTTCGCTTTGCATTCGTTTCAGAGCTATTTCCCTGTCATACCCCCTCCTCGAGCCCGTGCAATCTGCCGCAACATATACATCATAACCTTCTTTTTTCATATCAATTGCCGTTTGAAGAACGCAGATGTGAGTTTCGATGCCGGTAAGAACCACCCGTCTTCCGCTGATGGAGTTTCTGAACTCCTCACTTTTGAAGCAACTGAATGTCGACTTTACAATGGGTCTTGACTCCGTCAGTTCTGCAATTTCATCCACCGTTCTGCCGAGCTTTATCTGCTCCGTTACGACAACGGGGACATCAAGAGCTTTCAACGCCAGTATAAGCTTTTTCGTGTTTTTCAAAACATTATTGATGTCTGCAATGTGCGGTGCGAGCTTTTCCTGTATATCTATCACCACCAGAGACATAGATTTATAATTCCGTTGGACTTTATTAGCTTATGGATTGGTTCATCGAGTACTACAACGGCAGTGGACTGGCAGTCAGGGTTGTTAAAAAGCTCGCTGAAATAGAAGGGATTCAGAAAGTTGAGGTGTACGAAACCGAATCTCTGGGAAAAATGCTTGTAATCGACGGAAAAATCCAGCTCACCGAGTTTGATGAGGCTTTCTATCATGAAATGCTGGTTCACGTACCCATGCTCTCCCATCCGAACCCCAAAAAAGTTGGAATAATTGGAGGTGGAGACGGAGGTGCTTTGAGAGAGGTACTCAAGCATGACGTCAGCAGGGTCGTGCTGATCGATATTGATCGGAATGTTATTGAATTCTGCAAAAAATTTCTCAAAATAGACAGGGGAGCATTCGACGATGAGAGGGTGGAAATCGTGGTGTCTGACGGAAAAGAGTTCTTAAAGCAGAGCGAGAAATTTGACGTTATTCTCGTGGACAGCACAGATCCTGTGGGAGTGAGCGATACTCTCTTTGACAGAGAGTTTTTCGAACTTGCCAGAAGCAAATGTGATGTTTTCTGCTGCCAGTCACAATCTCCTCTTGTTCAGAAGGAATACTTCAAGAAACTTCTGGAAAACTCATCCGTGTTTGAGAAAAGGACGGTGTTTCTGGCTTCAGTGCCAACATATCCGATGGCTATCTGGAGTTTTATTCTTGCCGGTAATTTTGATTTTGCGGAAGATAGATTTGAAAAAATCAGAGGAAAAACGCACCATTACAATCCAGATGTTCACAGGGCAGCCTTCGCATTACCTGAATGGATGAAAAAGGAGGTTGAGGGATGTATCTAACGAGAGAAGAGGAGGAGATGCTGAACGGCGATGATGAAACGATCAGCAGGTGCATGGAGATTCTAATAGCAGCAGGAGAAGCAAACGAGGCTGAAAGACTCGTTAAGGTCAAATCTGCCCATATCTCGGGCGTTAGCTTTGATAACATCGGTGAAGGTGGATTGGAGTGGCTCGAATCTTTAAGAGGCAGAGTAATAATCCCCGCAACGCTGAACCCTGCCGGAATGGACCTGAACAGATGGAGAGAAATGGGGATCGATGATGAATTCTACAACAATCAGATCAGAGTTCTGAGGGTGTTCGAGAATCTTGGTGTTGACATCTCCCTGTCCTGCACTCCATATTATCTCAATCCTCCGGAATTTGGGGACCATCTGGCATGGGCTGAGAGTAACGCAATTGTCTACGCCAACTCAATCATCGGGGCAAGAACAAACAGGGAATGTGGCCCAACAGCGATTGCGGCAGCATTAACTGGCAGAATACCATACTACGGACTGCACATCAAAGAGAACAGGGCACCATCTATTACCGTTAAGGTCAGCGGAAACATAGCTGCCGCCGGTTACCTGATTGGAAGAGAGCTGAAGGATCACATCCCTCTGATCATCTTTGACAGAAACGTGAGCGAAGCTGAACTCAAGCTGTTCGGCGCAGCAATTGCGGCGACCGGAAACACTGCCATGTTCCACGCAAAGGATATAACCCCCGAATGGAAGGATTTTGAAATACCGTCTGAAACGATCGAAATCCATGGATCGCTTGAAAGTGCATGCGATCCCGATCTCATCACCGTGGGATGCCCCCATACCTCGAAAGAGGAACTTGAGACCATTCTTAAGCTTATGGATGGAAGAATGGCAAAAAAAGAATTCTGGGTGTTCACATCCAGAAAAGTTTCGGCCGAGAATCCAGAGATCGTCAGAAAACTTGAAGCTCTGGGAGTTAAAGTTCTTAACGATACATGCATGGTTGTATCACCAGCAACCGACAGGTTCAGATGCGTTATGGTCAACTCGGGCAAGGCATTTCACTACCTGACACTGAAAAGAAGTGTTGAAGTGTCCTTTGGAGACCTGAAAGAATGCGTTGAGGCTGCCGTAAAACCGTAAAACCCTAAATCCTCTGAAGCCATTTGAAAATAATTTTCTTTGCATTTTCCGGGTTTTCTTTGATCATTTTTCTCCTTACAAGTAAATACTCGACGCTTCTGGCTCTTTTCTGGAGGAATCTGCAGTAAAACTTCGCATACCTTTTCTCATCAAACCCACCGTAGCAGATGATGAGATAGAGTTCTCTGCCATCTGAACATTTCTTTAAAAAGTAGGTTACTGGTGGACAGTTTAGAGTCCACTTCGGGAAACACAGAATTATTTTTTCACCCTCCGGTTTTCTGAACTTGCTCCTGATCCCAATGCAGGGGATGAAGGACAAAAAGAGCCAGACAGGGTAGGGCAGCTTTGGTGAAATTATTTCCCGGGCCTCTATTCCGAGATGTTCTGCTATCCATTCAGCCACCTTTTTGCAATTACCGGTAAAGCTGAAGAAATAAAGTTCTACCATCGGTTCAACCTCGGCACCATTCATAAAAGATTTTTACCCGAGCGATGAGTCCGATTATGCCAACCTACATTTTCAGCAGGGATGCGTTCATAAGGTTTCTGGAGGCTCATCTGGACGAAGATGTGGTTGTGGTGGTTTCTAGCGATATCACCGATTTCAAAAAGGAAAGGACAGACTCCATGGTCGGTGAGAAAGACTACTATTTCATGGAGTTTGCCGTCGCCGGCGATTTGTTTCAGGTGGATGAAGAGGGCGTGGACGAGCTTATGAAATATGCCATAATTTTCGTTGAGAAAGAACTGCTCAGCGAGGTCGGTAAAAAAGCGGTAAGATGAAGTGGCAGGAATTTGAGGAAAAAGTCAGGGAAATATGCAGCGCTCATGGTTTTAAAACCGAGTTCAGGTTTGTGTTCAGGGATGAGCTTGGAAAAGGAGAAATTGACGTGATTGCAGAAAGGTATGGTATAACTCTCTGCATAGATGCAAAACTTTACTCACCATCTCGCTACAGGGCTTCGCAGATAAGAAGGGAGGCCCAAAAGCACATACAGAGGTGTGAACGTTTCTCAGCTTTAACCGGAAAGGAGGCTGTACCCGTACTTGTCACCTTTATAGACGACTGGATAAGGTACCATGACGGATGTATAATCGTTCCATTCAATTCTCTCAACGATTTTCTTTCCGAGGTCCACTACTATCTGGCAGAGTTCGGGTATCTCTGAGTTCCGCCATAAATAAGTTAACCCAGAAGCTCTGAAACCTCCTTTCCAAAGTTCAGCAAAAGATTTTCGGAGAAGTGGCGGCCAATAACCTGCATCCCAACAGGAAGGCCCTTAATGAAGCCTACCGGAACGTTTAGTGCTGGCAGGCCAGCAAGGTTTACAGGAACTGTGTTCACATCTGCTTTGTACATTGTAAGGGGGTCGGCAAGCTCACCAATTTTGAATGGTAAGGCTGGCATTGTTGGGGAGATCAGTACATCATATTTTTCAAACGCCTTTTTGAAATCGTTTATAACCAGCGTTCTGACCTTCTGGGCTTTCAGGTAGTATTTTCCGTAGTAACCAGCAGAAAGGGCGTAACTTCCGAGCATAATCCTTCGCTTAACCTCCTCTCCGAATCCTTCTGCCCTTACCTTAGAGAAGTATCTCCTCCAGGAGTCCAGTTTGTCAAGGGCAAAACCGTATCTTACACCATCATACCTTGCAAGGTTTGACGAGGCTTCGCTCATGGCAATTATATAGTACGCCGCAAGAGCATACCGGAACGAGGGCATGCTGACCTCTCCAACCTCATGAATTCTGGAGAGTTCTCCAACCACCTCGTCGAATCTGCCGAGGACATCATCATTGCCCCCCATCTCCTTTATCACTCCAACCCTGAGTTTTCTCCTCTCCTGAACAAACCTGAACTCCCTTCCTGCATTTGTTGAGTCTCTGGCATCTTTTCCAGCTATGACCTCCAGCAGCAAGGCGAGGTCTTCGATGCTGTCAGCCATCGGGCCAATCTGTTCAAGCGAGTTGGCGTAAGGAATTAGACCGTACCTTGAAACCAGCCCGTAGGTTGGCTTCAAACCGTAAACACCGCAAAAACTGGCCGGACAGCGTATGCTACCGCCGGTGTCACTGCCCAGTGCCAGCACAGCTTCATCCGCTGCAATCACCGCAGCACTACCTCCGCTGCTCCCCCCTGCAACCCTTTCCAAGTCATGAGGATTTCGTACAACCCCGTAGTAGCTCGTTTCCGTTGTGGTGCCCATCGCAAATTCGTCCATGTTTGTCTTCCCGATTATTATCGCTCCCTCAGCCTTTAACCTCTCTACCACGTGGGCATCAAAAACAGGCTCGTAATTGCTGAGCATTTTAGAAGCACACGTCGTTTTCACACCTTTCGTCGTGATGTTGTCCTTTACTGCAACCGGTATACCTGCAAGTCTCCCTTTCAGCTCCCCCCTGTCGTATTTTTCAGCCAGTTTGAGGGCATCCTCCTTGCAAACTGTGATGTAGGCATTCAGCCTGCTCTTTTCTATTTTCTCAATGAGTCCGGACACAGCATCGTAGCAACCATGTTCCTCGACGATTTCCATCCAGTCCTCCACTCTCACTCGACCACCCTCGGTCCTTTAAAATACCCATCCTCCTTATGCCTTGCGTTCTTTAAAGCATCATCCTGACTCAAACACTCACCGGGATCATCGTCCCTGAAAACGTTTCTGAGAGGCAAAACCTGAAAGGTGGGCTCAACATCCTCCTCAACCTCATCAAGGATATTGAAGTAATCCAGAATGCTCTCAAATTCCCTGCTGAATTTCTCTGCCTCCTCCCCGGTGATTTCTATCTTCGCCAGTTCTGCAGTGTGATAAACCTCCTCCAGTGATACCATACATCCCCCTCAGGCGCTGTGAATAAAACTGTTTTTTAATGCTTTTATCGCTGCCTCTCTCATCACATCAACATCCGGTTTGATGCCAGTCCATATCTCAAATGCCCTTGCGCCCTGATGAACGAGCATCTCAATGCCGTAAATAACTCTGCAACCAGCCTCCCTCGCTGACCTTATAAGCGGGGTGTCCACAGGATTGTAAACCGTGTCAAAAACAATCATTCCGGGTTTCAGGATTTTCGCTGGAACTGGGAGGGCCTGAGCAAAGCCCTTCATTCCCAACGGTGTTGCATTAACGAGAATGTCTACTTTCCCGCTCAACTCACCCACTCTCTCAAAGGGATAAAAAATACATTCTCCATGCCTTCTGATCAACTCCACCGCTTCCATCCCTCTTGACTCTGTTCTGTTTGTAATAATAACAGTCGCACCAAGTTCAACCAGTGCGAGGGCTGCTGCTTTCCCTGCACCACCAGCTCCAACAACCAGAGCAGTCTTCCCCCCTACATCCAAGTCGGAAAATGACCTCTTCACACCATACACATCGGTGTTGTACCCGACCATCTCCCTCAAATCGACAGTGTTGACTGCCTTCAACAATGCCGCATGACCCTCAAGAGTTAGAAAATCTGCGACCTCCTCCTTGAAAGGTATCGTTACATTCAGACCTGCAAAGCCAAGGGCCCTGGCTCCGAAAATGGCATCCTTTATCATTTCAGGTCTAACCTCAAAAGCCAGGTAAACCCCCTCTATTCCCGCTTTTTTCAAAGCTGCGTTATGCATTGCAGGTGAGACAGAGTGTCTTATGGGGTAGCCGATCACACCCAGATACATCATCGGTTGCTGTGATGCTGCAGGGATATTTATGCCTGATGTACCCGGACACATACAGATGATCAAATTTCAGAGTTTGTCCATGCAGCAAAGGTTATTAAAAGAAAATCTATTGATATTTAATATGAACATCGTCATTTCAGGAATTGAGAATGGTGATGTGGTAAGGGAAAACGGTGTAAAATACACTGTTAAGGCTAAATCCAGCAATCTTCTGGTAGTGCTGGCCGAACTTGAGGCAGGAAGCGAAACGGATGTTCACAGACATGATGGGGAAGAGTTCAGATTTGTACTGGAAGGTGTGATAGAGTGCATTGTAGGAGAGAGGTCATTCAAACTAAAGGCTGGCGAGTCCATACTGCACCCCTCGGACGTTCCGCATAAAGTGAAGAATGTGGGCAATTCAAAGGCCGTATATCTGACAGTAGGCACGCCTCCTACATTCAGTCTGGAGGAGTGATGAAGGTTTTTCGAAGCTGTTTAATACCATCAGAAAAATGGTAGACCATGCCTGCCGTGGTCGATGCATCAAAATGTGATGGTTGTGGTACATGTGTGGATGAGTGCCCGGTTGGAGCGATAGAGCTTAACGATTTTGCCCACGTAGACGAAGAAATCTGCACAGAATGCGGAGCGTGCGTTGACGTCTGCCCGACAGAGGCGATCAGCCTTGAGTGAGATGAGATCAATTGGTTTTGGCGCACTGAACCTAGACAAAATATACATGGTGGACAAAATCCCCAGAGAGGATGAAGAGGGATTCGTTAAGGACGTAAACCTTTTTCCCGGTGGTAGCGCAGCAAACACAATTGTCGGGCTATCAAGGCTTGGAGTTGAAACAGCATACATCGGAAAGATCGGAATGGATGGAGAAGGAAAAATTCTCGCTGAGAGCTTCGAGGAGGAGGGGGTGGGAACTGAATTCATCATCAGGGCAGAGGGCAGGAGTGGAACGGCGATGATTTTTGTTGATGAGAGTGGAAACAGAGCAATTCTTGTTGATCCCGGTGTAAACGACTCAATAAGGTACGACGAGATCGATGTTGACAGTGCCAGAAAATACAATCTGATTCACCTCACATCCTTCATATGCAAAAACGGCCTTGATTCTCTCAATTCGCAGAAAAAGATAGTGGAGGAATTTGAGCTTGTCAGTTTCGATCCGGGAATGCCCTATGCAGAGAGAGGTCTGAAGGATATGGAAAAAATAATCAGAAACACAACAGTGTTTCTACCGAGCAGGCAGGAAATTGAAATGCTGTTCAACAAAAACTATAGAGAAGCTGCAGAAGACTGTCTCAGCATGGGGGTGGAAGTGGTTGCTGTTAAACTTGGATCAGAAGGTTGCTGGATTAAAACAGCAGGGAAAGAGGCTGCCGTAAAACCATTCAAAGTCAGGGTTGTGGATACAACTGGAGCAGGAGATGCGTTCAATGCAGGATTTCTATACGGATTTTTAAGGGGCAGGGACGTCGAAGGGTGCGGGAGGCTGGGCAATCTGGTAGCATCATACTGTATACAGAAATTCGGGGCAAGAGAGGGGCTGCCAAGAAAGCTCGAGTGACTCACACTTTTTCCAGCCTGGTATCTCCAAGACCAATCCACCTGACCTTGAACCCGAAAGCAGATATTGCGCTCTCTCCCAGACCATATCTCTCAAGCACGCTTTTCGCCTCGTCCAGAGTTTCCGGATTCATTTTGTGAAGCTCTTTCCGTACTTTTTCGAAAACTTCCTTCTTCACAGCATATTTGCCCACCAAAACGTAACCTTCAGGAAGGGATTCAAAACTGTCCAGCTCTACAACGTCCCCTTTGACTTCCCCCCCTCTCCTGAACTTCCTCAAAGCTTTCAAAACATCCCCATAAGGTATTTTTCTGCTGAATTTAATTACATTATCAACCTTACCTTCCCCAAAATCATCCCTGGCGATTACAATTAAAGGAACCCTTGACTTCTCCACCTTTTCCAGCTTTCTCTCAAGATACTCTTTAGTCCAGAAACCGACTATTTCAATGTAAACCCTCTCACCGTTGATATCCACAGCAAAATCGGGGATAAACGCATAGTTTCCTGCCTTTACCACATCCGGTTCCCTCAGTATGTTGTATCCGAGCATCCGCATTTTTCTCGCAAATTCCTCCTCTATCGAAGAGTCATACTCAATCTTCTCGTCCTTTTCAATAAAAAGTTCCCTCATCCTATCATCGATTTCGAGGAAATATATTTTTCCGGAATCAAGTATTTCGGCCCTCATCTGCCAGTTTCCGGCCTTCAGTATGTAGGGGACAAGTTTGGCAAAGGCCGTTCCATATCTTCTGGTCATCCTGAGCATTGTGGCAGCTCCTGTGACATCGACCATAAGCTTTCCCCCGTCCTCATACAGCTCGTACATCAGTCTAAGGCGCTTTATGGCTCTGAAAATTTCCTTGTGGTTATCAGATACCCAGAAGGAAAGTCTCAAGGCGTTGAAAAGGGTCGTCTGGAGCAGAGAGAGGTTGTAGAGTTTTATCAGATTTTCGGGAGATATGAGTTTGAAATCCGTGATTATCATCTCCTCCTCTCTGTCGGCATACATCGCTCTTTCTATCGTTTCAGGAGTTGTGTTGAAATACCTGGCTGCATATTCCACTGCTCTGTCCCTCTCCTTCTTCGTGGTGACAAAACCCCTTTCGAACAGAAGCATTCTGACGCTGTAAGGGTCAATTTCGGAGTCAACTCCAAAAGCGCAGGCCTTTTCAATACAGTAGTTCTCCAGAACCCTTACAAAACCTCTCACCTTTCTGAAATTTGCGGCATTCTCCAGTTCCTTTAATTTTGCCAGAACTCTGCCGTATTTCCTCCCGATACCCGCTCTAAAAACTCTGATGATGTTCTCTGCCAGCTCGTAATCCCTCTCCCCCGCAAATTTCGGAGTTATCCTACCCCTGGTTCGCCTAACATCAAGCAGCTCTTTTGGAAGCATTTCTCCTCCTCCTTGCGGTCCCAACCTCTCCAGTATCTCTGGAAATCAGTTCGTAGAGTAATGCGTTCTTCTTTCCTTTCGATGGGCGCAAAATCCTGCCTAGCCGCTGAATGTACTCTCTGGCACTCCCGCTCCCACTCATTATCACGGCTACGTTTGCATCCGGAACATCGATACCCTCGTCCAGAACCTGACTGCTGACTATGGCCCTGAACCTCCCCTTTCTGAATCCCTCAAGGATCTCCCTCCTCTCCTCCTTCGGTGTTCTATAGGTGATTGCCGGAATCAGGAAGAGTTTTGAAATTTTGTAAACGAGTTCATTGTGCCTTGTGAAAATTATAATTCTGTCCGTTCTGTGCTTCTCAAGTATTTCCCTCAGCTTCTTTATCTTGTTTATCGAATTGAACGCTATCTTCCTTGCCTCATCCCATGCTCTGAGAGCCTGATACGCCTTCTCATCGTAGCCTGTCGCCATAACTACCTTGTGGAAGTCCTCAACTCGCCTGATCGTTATTTTTCTCGATTTAAGGTAGCCCTTAAAAACCCTCTCTCTTTTTCTGTACTCCTCCATCTCATCATCAGTCAGCGGAACGTAAATCCTCTTGATTGTGTACCTCGCAAGATGCTTTCCCGTAAGATCGTCAGGGAGCATCTCAAAAACCTTGCCCCCGACCACCTCTGGCAAAAGTTCATGCCTCGAGTCTTCCCTCTCAAACGTTGCAGTCAGGCCGAGTCTGTAGGGAGCTGCGCTCATTTCTGCAATCTGGATGTAGGCCTCACCCGGCAGATGATGAACCTCATCAAAAATTAAAAGTTCGAATTTATTACCCAGCTTTTCAGCGTTGGCATACGCAGAGTCATAAGTTGCTATGGTTATTGGCTTCAACTCCTTAACCCTTCCCGAAAACTCCCCCACGTACTCTTCTCCAAAAACTGAGACTTTTTCCTTCCACTGATCGACAAGATCAAGCGTGGGCACGACAACCAGAGTTGCCGTGGACATTTCATTTACTGCCGCAATTGCAACGTGGGTTTTTCCGGAACCCGTAGGTAAAACTATGCATCCCCACCGGTCCTGCAGCCACCTTTCCAGAGCCCTCTCCTGATAGTCTCTGAGATCAATTTCGGCATCGAAGAAAGGGGTGGGGATCGGGTCAAGAACATTATCCGTATACGGAATGTCATTTTGCTCCAAGTAATCAACTATCTGCCTGTATTTGTAAGCCATCGCCCTATAAACTCCTGACCTCGAATCGTATTTTGCATGCGGAACGTGAATATCGCCCCTTATAACGATAGTACCACCATCATAACGAAGTTCGGCGATCATTCAGCCCCTATTGTATTTCGAAGCCTTAAAATTTGTCAGAGTGTGGATGACAGTTGTCAATTTTCAGTTTTAGTATTTCTATATCGGCCAGTTTCAGCTTGAAATGCCATCAACTACTTCTCTCTGCTTCAGCAAATCTGAACGTCAAGATGGTGTGCTGTTGGGGAATTGCCAATCCATCTTACCATTTTGCCGCACGAACAGCAGTCTTCTGCTAACTCTCCAGTACAATCACAAGAAATATTATAAAAAATAATTATTCAACCCACCCAAGCCCGATCTCCTCAAGCTTTTCCCTGCTCGGGATGCCATCAGGCCATTTTCTGTACCGGTAGTACTCGCTCACCTGAAGCTGCACATCCGGGACATTTCCCGTACTGCCCCCATCGACCGGGTGGAGAACCACATCCGGGAGGGTGTCGTCCCTGGCCGTGACGCCACACCTGATGTCATAAATTCTCTTGAGAGTGTACATCCTTTCCCCAGCCACATAAATGCTCTCAACCGTGTGTTCATAACCTGTTACAGCCCTCAGCATCTCAGCAAGCTGTGCTGGTTTGACCGGCATGAACGCACAGATGACAGCCGCATTGAAAAGCTCCGAAAAGTTCTGAACTTTTGCTGTGAGAATTCCCTTCCCGTCGTTTGCAAATCTATCATCACTCGAAATATCATACTCTCTTATCTTTTTGCCCATCTCATAGAGGTAGATCTGATGGGGCAGATGGCAGGCACCTCTTACGTGGGTTGCATATGCACAGGCGAGAGCTGCAAAACCCCTTGCATCGTGCATGGGTATCTCAAGTCCCTTCACGTGTGCAGCCAGATTCTCCACATCATACTTTTTCCCAACAAATCTAACTCCTTCAGCGAGTTCTTCACCCTTGCCCTTTCTGTATGCGATATCATTCAAAAGCTGGATGACTCTCTCCGTATCTCCCCACTCTACGTTGAAATCTCCGATTCCCTTCTCGGTCAGATACATGGCAAATGCAATCGATACACCAGCAGAAATCGAGTCCATCCCGAGGTCGTTTACCAGATAATTTATCTCTATGAGCGATTCGAGATCGTCGTTAAGCTGCAACGCTCCAAAAGCAGCCAGCGTCTCGTATTCAGGGCCGTGAATTTTCCTGCCCCTGTGCTCGACAACCCTACCACATCTCACCACACACCCGAGACAGCCATCATTTCCCCTCAGAACCGATCCTGCCATCGCAGCACCTGAAATCCTGGTGGCACCCTCAAAAGTACCCTTCGTGAAATACTTCACCGGCAGATCCCCGAACCCTTCAGACGTTTCCATGTAGCCTGCTGTTCCAAGCTGTGTGAACATGTTGCAGGTAAAATCGTCCTTTATTCTCTGCATAACCTCATCAACAACCCTGTCAAAACCTTCTTCGTCAAAAACTTCGACCTTCTGCCTTTCCGATGGATCGTAAACCACAGCGATGCCCTTCAGCTTTTTGGATCCCATCACCGCTCCCATGCCTGTCCTGCCTGCATGTCTGGAGTTATCAACCTGAACACAAGCGTATTTGACCAGATTCTCACCGGCCGGACCGATAACTGCAGTAGCAACTCTCTTTTCCCCGAGCTCCTTCCCCAGCTCCTCCTGAGTCTCGTAACACCCTTTGCCCCATAAACCATCAGCATCAACTATCTCCGCTCCATTTGAGTCTATCTTGATGTACACGGGTTTCTCACTCGCACCTTCAACAATCACTCCGTCCCATCCTGTATACTTCAGGTATGTTGCCATCCTTCCTCCCGAACTGGACTCGCCCCAGATCCCTGTTAGTGGGCTTCTGGAACAAAATTCAAGTCTGCTGGTGGACGGGGCTTTTGTTCCTGTTAGGGGTCCGGTGAGAAGCATAAGGACGTTGTCAGGTGAAAGAGGATTTACCTCAAACGTTCTCATGTCATAGTGGAGTTTCACACCCAGTCCTGCACCCCCTATAAACTCTTTCAGATCTTTCTCTTCAGGAACGAATGTGGAAACCGTCTTGTCGCTCAGATTTATTCTCAGAATTTTTCCGCAGTAACCAAACATATGACCACCTCAGAAATCGACTTTTTTACCATAAAAAGCGTACTCATAGAGTTTTCTCACCTCGTCAAATCCCGGACATCTTGGTGAGGTGATAATGCAGGCATCGTTGATGGCATGATTGCAGACACTGTCAAGGGCTCCAAAGTACTCATTTTCCCCTACAATCTCCGAAACTCTGGTAGGTATTGATATGTTCGCCATCAACTCGAGGACCCTCTCAACAATCGATTCTCCATTTTCCATACCAATTCTTTTTGCCAGATAATCCAGTGTACTTCTGGAGGACTCATCATTCAGATAGAACTGCAAAACGTATGGAAGAAATACACCAACGCAGATTCCATGATGTACTTTAAAATACGCTCCAAAAGCATGGCCAAGCGAGTGAACAGCTCCAACCTGCGAATTACCGAATCCCATTCCAGCCATGGTTGCTGCATGATGCATCCTAGCTCTCGCCTCCTTATCACCCTGATATGACTTTTCCAGATACTCGAAAATCAGCACAATGGCCTTTTCACACATTGCATCGCTGAAGTCATTTTTCCACGGCGATACTGCTCCCTCAATCGCATGAGTCAGGGCGTCCATTCCGGTTCCAGCAACCAGTTTCTGCGGCATTTTTTCAACAAATCTGTAGTCCAGTATCGTTATATCCGGAATCGCATCTCTGTGTGCCGGCAATACTTTTCTCCTCTCCTTATTGTCCGTCAGTACCATCGCCCATGTGGCATCGGCTCCCGTTCCACTTGTTGTGGGAATGGAGATTAGCCTTGCCTTCCTTCTGAATCCTAGCTGATAGAGGTCCGTAAAAGGTGTGACAACTTCCGGATCGACATCCACCTCCATCAAGATTCTGGCCATCTTTCCAACATCCATAACACTTCCGCCACCAAGAGCTATGATCAGCTCCGCATCCATCTCTCTCGCAACCTTTGAACATTTTAAAGCGGTTTCAATACTGGGTTCAGGCTCAACCTCGTCAAAGACCTCAATCCTCTCGGCCTTCAGGTATTTCTTAACCTCCTCCACGTATCCAAGCTCCACAAGAGACCTGTCAGTGACAAGCAGGACCCTTTCTGCTCTCTCATTCTGCAGGTGCTCTATAGCATCATCACCGAAAACGGTTTTCGGGGCTATGAACCACCACATCTCAAACCACCATGCATATACATGATTTAGCAACATAAAATTTTTTCCAATCCTTGTGTGCCCCCAATCCTTTTACACGAAACTTTTTTTAATTTTTAATTCAAAATTCTTCCAATGCCGTCGCTAAAATTCAGCCTGAGAAAAAAAGATGAAATTCCACGGAGAACTTCTGTTTTTGAAATTATAAAAAAGAGCGCCCGTGGAGAGTTTCTGGATGAAGAAACCTTCAGAACCCTGTCAAAGAGACTCTCACAGGAATTCAACCCTCCTGAAGGATGGATCGAAGTTGAAGGTTATCCCGTTTACGGCAGGTTCGTAATTTCGAGTGTTCACATCCTGTTTAATGAAGAGAATAATGAATTCATCTACCATGTTAACGAGCCAAAGCTCAATGAGGAAGAGGAAAAGATCGTAAGGAACATTATAAGCAGACTGGAGTACTTTACAGCCAATCCCAAGGAAATCAGGGACAAAATTGGCACCTTGAAGACAAAAATCGACTCAATCATTGAGGCCTACAGAATAAACCTCGAAGGTGCCGATTACTTCAGGGTTCTCTACCATATCTTCAAGAAAACGATTCTTTACGGCAGTATAACCCCTATAATGTACGATCCGATGATAGAGGACATTTCCTGCAACGGGTATAACAAGTACATCTATATTTTCCACAGAAAGTACACAAACCTCCGCACGAACATAATATTCAACGATCCTGACGAGCTTGACTCCTTTGTTGTCAATCTCGCCCAGAAGTGCGGGAAGCATATAAGCATTGCAGAGCCGATGGTTGATGCTACGATGC